>JAGVEE010000002.1 GCA_020058405.1 Sphingobacteriales bacterium | reverse complement strand
TCCGAGTAGCCTTTGCCTTCTTCTAAATATCCAGAATCTTGGGTGTGTAACAGTTCTCCTTGTGGGTTAAGTATTAGAAATACTGGGTAGCCGAAGCGCCCAGGGTTATTGTAAGCTTTAAAGAATTCTTCGTTTTTATTTTCCTTGCTATAATTAGCCAATACAAAAACATAGTTAGCTTGTAAGATAGAATCTACTTTTTTATTTTCTTTAGCAAACTTATGAAACAATCTGCACCAAGAACACCAATTGCCACCCGCTTGTACTAAAATATTTTTGTCTTCTTGTTGTGCTTTAATTTTTGCCTCAGCAATTTGTTTAAAAGGGTCGAGTGTTACATCGTATAAAGCTACTTTTTCTTGTGCCATTGCAACAGAAAATTGTACGATTATAAGTAGGAGTATTAACTTAATTTTTTTCATGTATAATTTTTTTTGATAATTGTTCGAATGCAGTATAGTAATTGCTTAAAGAGTTTTCGTTGGTGAAAAAGAACATATAGGGTTCAATTAATTCTAATTCCATGAGTTCAAATTTACCATTACTCCAAACGCCGTCGACCCTTGCGTATAAAGAGTCTTTGGCAAAGGCATCAATGTATTTTTGAGAAATTGCAATTAACTTTTGATCCACATCTGTAGTAACAATTTTGCCACCAAAGAAATGTTGAATTCTAAATTCACCTTCTTTTGCAACTTTTAATAAATGGTGAGAATATGTACCGTTGAAATATAAAAACGACCATTCGCCCTCTGTAATTATTTCTTGTTTTAAAGGTTGTACTAAATATGCTTGATCTTTTAACCAAGTATTTATTTCATCAACGTGTTCATCAACATTATTTTTATTTAAACGAAGGGTATTCATCGCACCGCCGCTAATAGTTGGCTTTACAATAAGTTCCTCCGTGTTAAATTTAGTAAAAGCAAACTCCGAATTAAAGGTTCCGTTTTTTTCTATAATAATACTCGGCACAATAGCTAAGCCTGCAGCTTCAATGTCTAAAAGGTAATGTTTATCGGCATTCCACTTAATTAAGTCGGGGTGATTTAAACACGGTATGTTAGTGGTTTTTATATAATCAAGCCATGCATAAAAAGTCTCTATTTTTTCAATAAAATAATCCCATGTAGATTTTATAATAATGATGTCGTAGGCGGTCCAATCAACACGCTCATCATCCCAAACTTTTAATTCTACCTCATGGTTATGAGAACGAAATAATTGCAATAGCATTTCGTCTTCATTGGGCACAACAGATAAATACCTTCCGGTATCATGGTAACTTGCAATTACAATTTTCATTAGTATTTATATTTTTCTTTCCAGAGTGTTTGTAAATATTTTCTCAATTCTAATTCACGTGCATTATTGCCGGGCTCATAGAATTTTGTTCCTTGTATAACATCTGGTAAGTATTCTTGTTCTTTAAAATTTCCATCGTAGGCATGGCTATATTTATACTCTTTTCCATAGCCAATATCTTTCATTAGTTTGGTTGGAGCATTACGTATGTGCAGAGGCACGGGAAGGTCTCCTGTTTCTCTTACAGTTGCAATTGCATTTTCAATGCCTTCATAAGAGGCATTACTTTTTGCAGAACTCGCTAAATAAGTAACGGCTTGTGCTAAGATAATACGCGATTCGGGCATGCCAATTAAATTAACGGCCTGGAAGCAATTGTTAGCAAGCAATAATGCATTTGGGTTTGCATTGCCAATGTCTTCGGAAGCTAGTATTACCAAACGCCGCGCAATAAATAAAGGGTCTTCACCACCTTCTATCATTCGTGCAAGCCAATACAAACCAGCATTCGGGTCGCTTCCTCTAATTGATTTTATAAAGGCTGATATTATATCATAATGTTGCTCTCCAGCTTTATCATACATTGCCAAATTTTGTTGTACAATGTTCATCACATACTCGTTATCAATTATGCAATTTTTATCATCAAAAGATTGAATTACTAATTCAAAAATATTTAAGAGCTTACGACCATCGCCACCAGACAAACGGAGAAGAGCTTCGTATTCTATAATTTCAATTGTATACTCCTGCAACCACTTATCTTTTTCTATGGCTTGGTCTAATAGTTTTATTAAATCATCCTTCTCTAAGGATTTTAAAATATATACTTGGCAACGAGAAAGTAATGCAGAAATAACTTCAAAAGAAGGGTTTTCGGTAGTTGCGCCAATTAAGGTAACAATTCCTTTTTCAACCGCACCAAGCAAAGAGTCTTGTTGCGATTTGCTAAATCGGTGAATCTCGTCAATAAATAAAATGGGATTATGACTCCCAAAAAATGAATGACTCTTGGCTTTGTCAATAACTTCTCGGATATCTTTAACACCAGAATTAATGGCGCTTAAGGCATAAAACGGACGGTTAAGTTGGTGAGAAATTATGTTTGCCAAGGTAGTTTTACCAACTCCGGGTGGCCCCCAAAAAATCATCGAAGGAATTACGCCAGATTCTATAGCTTTTCTAAGTACAGCAGTTTTGCCAATTAAATGCTCCTGCCCGATGTACTCATCGAGAGAATTTGGTCTTAATCGTTCTGCTAAAGGGGTCGACATTTAAATGGTATTTTCAATAAAAGTAGTAATTAAAACATTAACAAATAAATTAACTATGTTGGGTTTTTTATCAAATTAACAAGCCCACAATCAATTAAGAGAATTATTTAAATACTAGGATTGTATATATTGAATTAATACATATTTTTACAAATGGGGTATTCGTAGTAGTGCATAACGAATTAACAAATAGTATACATTTTCAACCCAAACAAACCGTAATGAAACTCAGCATAATTATACCAGCCTATAATGAGGCAAGAACGATACATTTAATTTTAAATAAAGTTGTTGCGATAGAGCTTGTTGATAACATAGAAAAGGAAGTAATTATTGTAAATGATTGTTCAAATGATGAAACAGCTAGAGTTGTACATGAGTATATAAAAGACAAGTCATTTATAAAATTTGTGGAGCATAAAGTAAATAAAGGTAAGGGTGCTGCCATACATACCGGAATAAAGGAAGCAAGCGGAGATTTTGTAATAGTACAAGATGCCGATTTAGAATATGATCCAAAGGAGATAAACAAATTATTGAAACCAATTTTAGATGGTTTTGCAGATGTTGTGTATGGCTCTAGGTTTATGGGTGGTGATGCACATCGAATTTTGTTTTTTTGGCATTCTATTGGAAACAATATTTTAACTTTTGCTTCAAACATGTTTACAAATCTTAACCTTACTGATATGGAAACCTGCTATAAACTTTTTAGAGCAGATATAATAAAAGGCATAGTGTTAAAAGAGAATAGATTTGGCTTTGAACCTGAAGTAACGGCCAAAATTAGTAGAATTAAAAACATAAGAATATATGAAGTTGGAATTTCATATTATGGAAGAACGTATGAAGAGGGTAAAAAAATTAATTGGAAAGATGGAGTAAGAGCAATTTATTGCATTTTAAAATATGGTTTATTTAAAATGTAAATAATGAAAACAATTAGCAAAGAACAGTTTTTTTACACTAGTTGGATAGCACTTAGTTTTTTATTTATATGTTTTGCAATTCTATTTGAGGGCACAGGCGGAAATGGAGACAGCATACTTCATTATTTATATGCGAAATATTCTTGGCAAGATCATTCTTTGTTTTTTAACCATTGGGGCAAACCGGTTTTTACAATTATTTCTTCGCCATTTGCACAGTTTGGATTTACGGGAATTAAAATATTCAACGTATTAGCATCTAGCTTTACAGTGTTATTCGTTTATAAAATTGCAAAACATTTTAACCTTAGCTATTCACACCTAATATTTATACCATTATTTGCTGCACCCTTATTTTTTGAGGTGATGTTTTCAGGATTAACAGAACCTTTTTCTGCATTTATACTTTCTGCATTTTTATACGCATGGATAGTAAATAAAAGAGTTACTGCCATTACTATTATTTCTTTCATGCCATTTATAAGATCAGAAGGATTAATAATTTTAGGCGTGATATTTGTGTTTTTGTTATGGACTAAAAATTGGAAATACATTCCCTTACTTACCATTGGCCATTTGGTAATTTCATTACTTGGTTATCAATACAACGATAATTTATTATGGGTTTTTAACAAAATACCGTATGCAAAATTAAGCAGTATTTATGGTGAAGGAAATTGGTCGCATTTTATAACTCAATTTCATTATTGTTTAGGACCGATACTCTATTTCTTATTAATACTTGGATTGATAAAAATGTTGTTCGCGATGTTTACTTCAGAAAAAAGAACTAAATTTTTTAATGAAAAATTATTTCTTGTGTACGGTATTTTCATTGCATTTTTCATTGCACATGCATCTTTTTGGGCACTGGGTATTTTTAAATCTATGGGCTTAAATCGTGTTTTTGTAACAGTATTTCCATTGGTTGCCATTATATGCATAGAAGGTTTAGATTTTTTATGTCAAAAAGTTTCTATTAAAGTTGAAAAAATAATAGCGTACTCAATTTCCGCGCTAATTGTAATTTTTACTTGTTTACCAAATCCTGCTTCCATAAATTTTAAAGAAGATTTATTATTAGATGAGCAAATGAAAATGGTAAAGGGGAAAGTGGTGCCTTATTTAGAAGCTAAATATCCATCTATAACATATATGTCTGGCGATTTAAGTATAGCACTCTATTCAAATAGAAATGTATTTAATCCCAATGATTTTTTAATGGTTTATAACACTAAACCACATTTATTAAAAGACACTAATTTTGTATTTATTTGGGATCCTTGGTTTGGCCGCATCGAAGGTGATTTAGATTTGAATGTTCTTAAAAATTCAAGCAATTTAAAAGTTGATACTACATTCAAATTAAACGAAAACGGAACGGATAACAGGGAATATATTATTTTTAAAAAGGAGTGATTTTGGTGGCACGACTTAAGTGGTGCCACCACTTAAGTC
>JAGVEE010000050.1 GCA_020058405.1 Sphingobacteriales bacterium | reverse complement strand
ATAACTTCTTTTTTAGCACAGTGCAAATTAGATTTAGGCGATTATTATTTGTATGACGGCGATGTTTGGGAAGCAGCCATGATGTACGGGCAAGTTGATAAAGCCTACAAAGACGATCCCTTGGGGCAAATGGCAAAATATAAAAATGCCAAACTCTCTTATTTTGCTGGAGAGTTCGATTGGTCGAAAGCGCAGTTAGATATTTTAAAAGCGAGTACGAGTCAGCTTATTGCGAATGACGCCTTGAATTTGAGTTTGCTAATTTCTGATAATGAAAATGTAGATACCAACCTACAGGCACTACGATTATATGCTAAAGCAGATTTGTTGATATATCAACATCAATATAAAAATGCATTATTAAAATTAGATTCTATTGATGTATTATTTCCGGAGAATGATTTGAACGATGATATACTTTGGATGAAGGCAATGATAGAAGTGAATCAACAAAATTTTACGAAAGCAATTGAATATTATAGTATAATTGTTGATAAACATAAGGATGGAATTTGGGCAGACGATGCCTTGTTTACCATAGCAGATATATACGAACGGAAAATAAAGAATACAGAGCTAGCAATGAAAGCATACCAACAAATAATCGACGAATTCTCTGGAAGCATGTACATGGTAGAAGCAAGGAAGAGGTTTAGGATGTTGAGAGGTAGCTGAATGTAGTCCTTAGATGTTAGTCGTTAGTCGTTAGAGCGTAAGGGGTATTGAGTAGTGAGTATTGAGTAGCGAGTAAACCAACAGTGTAACTAAATTCATAATTCATAATTCAATATATGGTTCTATACAGTGTAACAGTAAATGTAGGCGACGATATCCACGAAGATTGGATACAATGGATGCGCGAAGTGCATGTGCCGGAGGTAATGAATACGGGATGTTTTGCAATGCATAAAATTATGCGATTGAAAGAACCTCAACAAGATGGGCATACCTATTCTTTCCAGTACTATTGCGAGTCGCACGAAAAATTAAATGAATACCAGAGTGTGCATGCACCTGCCTTGCGTGCGGATGTTGAAAACAGATATGCAAATAAATTTGTAGCGTTTAGAACCATTTTAGATATTATAGAATAATGGAAATTACGAAAACAGAAATCGAGGGATTGTTGATATTACAACCTAAAATTTGGAGAGATGAGCGAGGATATTTTTTTGAAAGTTTTAGAGAAGATATTTTCAGAAAATTAAATCTCGATTTAAATTTTGTACAAGACAACCAGTCTTTATCGCAAAGAGGAACCATTAGAGGATTGCATTTTCAGAAGGCACCACACGAGCAAGGTAAGTTAGTAAGAGTATTACAAGGTAAAGTGTTAGATGTTGCCTTAGATATCCGAAAAAACTCTGCTACCTATGGCAAGTATTTCAGCATAGAGTTAAGCGCCGACAATCAAACACAGTTTTTTATACCACCAGGTTTTGCGCACGGTTTTTCAACCTTAGAAGACAATACCATTTTCTGTTACAAGTGTACAAATTACTACGATAAAGCTTCGGAAGGTGGAGTGTTATACAACGACCCAGCATTGGGCATCGATTGGAAAGTGGAAGGTTTGTTCGTATCTGATAAAGATAAAGAACTACCTGTATTGAAAGACTTCGTGAGTCCCTTTTAAAAATTGATAAATGTGCAAATACGAAAATGTGCAAATGGATGCCACCCATTTGCACATTTGCATATTTACTAATTTGCACATTTATTTAATGTCTTCATTCAACAAATTATACAACACATCTAACTTTGGTGTTAATATAATTTCGATTCTGCGATTTCTACTTCTTGCGTCGGCAGTGTTTAATTTTTCTACTGGCATAATTTCGCCTCTACCAGATGCAGTTACTCTGTTCGGATCTAACTTCTGATTTTCTGTTAAAAATCTTACAACCGCTGTAGAACGCAATACACTTAAATCCCAGTTATCTTTTATTTGGCCAAGGTTAGTCACCTTCATATTATCAGTATGTCCTTCTACCAAAATGTTAATGTCTGCTTGTGTTTGCAATACTTTTGCTAATTCTGTTAAAGCCTCTTTACCACGCTCATCAATTTCTATACTTCCTGAGCTAAACAATAACTTATCTGTTAACGACACGTAAACTTTACCATCTTTTACATTTACAGATAAGCCACTTTTGTTAAAGCCTAACAATGCATTTTGCAATTTATCGCGTAATGCTTTTACAGCAGCATCTCTACGAGCCATGGCATCTTCTACTTCTTGTAGTCTGCGCTCACGTGCTGCTAAATTCGCTTGTGCGGTTTCTAATTCCTTAATTAACTTTTTAATTTCATCAGTACTATTCGCACGTAATTGTTTGTAGTTTTCAGATAGGGTATTGGTTTGATCTGTTAATAATTTTAAACGCTCATCTAAGTTTTGTACTTGTGCACGTAAATTGTTAATGGTATCGCGATGGAAACTTAATGCTTTAGTAAGGCTATCTATTTTGATGTTCGCAATGTTTAAGCCGTTTTGCAATGAATCTCTTTCATGTTGCATCGCTAAAAATTTCTTCTTAGGTACTACACAAGATGCCATCATTACAATAGCAAAAACTAGCAGTAGGGGAGAAATGATTCTTTTCATGTTCATATTGATTTATAATTTTATAATATAATACATCAAAGTTAAACTCCTTAAAGGATGTAGAAGGTCGCGATTTATCCACATTTATGAAAAATTGTTAGAATAGTTTGATTTACAAGTGTTTCAGATGATATAGTATCTTCATAATTAGCTGAAAAAATTATTAAATTTGCGGCGACAAAAATAAGAATCATGGAATTTCGTATTGAAAAAGACAGTTTAGGCGAGGTACAAGTACCAGCTGATAAATATTGGGCAGCGCAAACACAACGCTCCTTACAAAATTTTAAAATTGGTGGCCCCGGCGACAAAATGCCGATAGAGATTATTCGTGCATTTGCCATTTTGAAAAAGGCAGCAGCCTTAACCAACCAAGATTTAGGTGTATTAGCGGCAGACAAAGCTGCTTTAATTGCTGAAGTATGCGAAGAAATATTAACAGGTAAGTTAGATGCCGAATTTCCCTTGGTTATTTGGCAAACAGGTTCGGGCACACAAAGTAATATGAATGTAAACGAAGTGGTAGCAAACCGCGGACACGTAGTACGTGGTGGTACTTTATTAGATGAAAACAAAATCTTACACCCGAATGATGATGTGAACAAATCGCAATCATCTAACGATACCTACCCAACGGCTATGCACATTGCAGCCTATACACAGGTAGTAGAAATTACCATACCCGGCATGTTGCAGTTGAGAGATACTTTAGAAAAGAAATCTAAAGAATACATGAACGTGGTAAAAATTGGTCGTACTCATTTTATGGATGCTACACCCTTAACATTAGGTCAAGAGTTTTCGGGTTATGTACAACAAATTACCAATTCCGTACGTGCATTAAACAATGCTTTAGAAATGGTAAAAGAATTGGCATTAGGCGGAACCGCAGTGGGTACAGGATTAAATGCACCAAAGGGTTACGCAGAATTAGTAGCGAAAAAAATAGCAGAAATTTCGGGATATCCATTTGTTACTGCACCTAATAAATTCGAAGCATTGGCAGCACACGATGCGATGGTAGAATTATCGGGAGCATTAAAACGTTCGGCAGTTGCCTTAATGAAAATTGCGAATGACATTCGTATGTTGAGTTCTGGCCCTCGTTGTGGAATTGGAGAAATTATAATTCCGGATAACGAACCAGGTTCTTCTATTATGCCAGGTAAAGTAAACCCTACGCAACCAGAAGCCTTAACAATGGTGTGTGCACAAGTAATTGGAAACGACATGGCAGTTTCTGTAGGTGGAGCAACAGGTCATTTCGAATTGAATGTTTTTAAACCAATGATTGCCGCTAATGTATTACACTCAGCACGTTTAATTGGCGATGCATGCGTATCATTCGATTTAAATTGTGCAGTGGGCATTCTTCCAAATTACGACGACATTAAGAAAAATTTAGATAACTCTTTGATGCTTGTAACCGCATTGAATACTCATATTGGATATGATAATTCTGCAAAAATTGCGAAGAAAGCACATAAAGAAAATAAAACTTTAAAAGCGGCAGCCATTGAATTGGGCTTGTTAACGTCAGAACAATTTGATGAATGGGTTCGCCCAGAAGGTATGGTTGGTAATTTGTAATTTCAATACATGAAAAAATTCGGACTAATAGGATATCCTCTCTCTCATTCTTTTTCGAAAAGTTTTTTTGATAAAAAATTTGACAGGGAGAATATCCTCGATGCCGAATATCAAAATTATCCGCTCGAAAAAATAGAAGACTTCCCAGCTCTTATAGAAAACATTAAAGACCTCAAAGGCCTTAATGTTACGACTCCTTACAAAGAAAGCATCATTCCGTATTTAACAGAACTAGATGAAACAGCTAAAGCAATTGGCGCGGTAAATACTATTAAATTTATTGATGGCAAACTAATTGGTTACAATACCGATGCATGGGGTTTTGCAAAATCGTTATTAGGCATGGCTCATGCCGATATGAAAACGGCT
>JAGVEE010000191.1 GCA_020058405.1 Sphingobacteriales bacterium | reverse complement strand
GTATATTAATTACCTGCAAATATGGCAAAGGAGTGTTTACTTACACGGGCATTTCTTTCTTCAGGCAATTGCCAGCTGGTGTTCCTGGAGCCTATAGGTTATTTGCAAATATTGTTAGCCAAACGAAATAAATATGTCGGCGATAGATTGGGTAGTATTAGCAAGTACACTTTTACTTATTGTTTTATACGGAGTGTATAGAAGCAGAGGAAGTAAAAGTATGGATGCCTATTTACTCGGCGATAGGGAAATGCCTTGGTATAATGTAGGCTTATCTGTTATGGCTACACAAGCTTCGGCAATTACTTTCCTGTCGGCACCTGGGCAAGGTTTTACAGACGGTACCAGATTCGTGCAATTTTATTTCGGCTTGCCAATTGCGATGTTGGTATTGTGCATTACATTCATCCCTATATTCCATCGCTTAAAAGTATATACGGCTTATGAGTTTTTAGAACAGCGCTTTGATGTAAAAACCAGAACATTTACAGCAATTTTATTTTTAATTCAACGTGGAGTTTCAACAGGAATAACCATTTATGCGCCTTCTATTATATTATCTACCATTTTAAACATATCGCAAATTTACACAACGAGTATAATCTCTGTATTGGTAATTATATATACCGTTTATGGAGGAACAAAAGCAGTATCCTACACACATTTATTACAAATGATTATTATTTTTTCGGCAATGTTTTTAGCCGGATATATGATTGTGCATATGCTGCCTGAAGGCTTCGGATTTACTGAAACATATCATCTTGCAGAAAAATTAGGTAAAATAAACACCATCGATACTAAGTTCGATTTAAACAACAGATACAATATTTGGTCGGGACTAATCGGCGGATTTTTTCTTGCACTTTCGTATTTCGGAACCGATCAATCTCAAGTTGGCAGGTACTTAGCAGGTAAATCTATTAAAGAAAGTAGGATGGGATTAATTATGAATGGTATTGTAAAAATTCCCATGCAGTTTTTAATTTTATTGATAGGAGCTTTGTTAGTAGTTTTTTATCAGTTCTACGAAGCGCCCGTATATTTTAATGAACACGCAGTAACCGAAGTAAAAACATCTATATACTCAAAACAATACGATTCTATTGAGAATGCAGCAGCTGTTTTAGCTAAACAGAAATCAACTGCAATCAATCAATTATCAAATGCATATAAAAATAATTCAACAGAAATTATATTAAAAGAAGAAGAAGCATTAGTTACTTACGAACAAGAGTACCAAGCACTGCGTAAAAAAGCAAAAGCAGTAATTACGTCCTCAAATACAACTAAAGATTCCGACGACAGTAATTATGTTTTTCTAAATTTTGTAATGCATTATTTACCGAAGGGTTTAATAGGGTTAATTATTGCCGTAATATTTTTAGCATCTATGGGTTCCACTGCTTCTGGCTTAAGTTCATTAGCTTCTACAAGTGTAATTGATATTTATAAAAGATTAATTAGAAAAGAAGATGTAACAGGCGACTATGTAAAGGCATCGCGATGGTTAACAGTAGGCTGGGGACTGTTCTGTATGTTTATAGCTTTTTATGCCGGTAAACTAGGCAATTTAATTGAAGCTGTAAATATATTGGGGTCCTTATTTTACGGAACTATATTAGGGATTTTTGTAGTTGCGTTTTACTTTAAAAAAATAAAAGCGAATGCAGTTTTTTATGGAGCTGCATTCGCTGAAATTATTGTGTGTATATTTTATTGGCTAGATTTAACAGCCTTTTTATGGTTAAATGTAATAGGTTGCGTGTTGGTTGTATTATTTGCAAGCCTAATTCAGGTATTTACAAAAAAGCAAGTATTAAATTAATTTTACTTTAATCGCATTTATACCTTTTTGTCCCATCTCTGTTTCGAAACTAACTTTATCGTTTTCTTTTACAGGTTGAGCCAAGCCATTGATGTGCACAAATACACTTTCTTGTGTTACGTGGTCTTTAATAAAACCGTATCCTTTTTCTTGATTAAAGAATGTGATAGTTCCTTTTCTTATTAAATCTGCAGGATCAATTGCTTCTTGACGTGAGATACCAATTTGGATATCTTCTGTTTTGAATACTTTCTTTTGAGTTAAATCTGGTGGAGTAGAGGAGATATTACCGTTATGATCTACGTATGCAAACATATCTTCTAAGCTTTTACCTTTATCAGAATTAGATTTGCGGTCTTCTTTCTTTTGTTCTTTGTCTTGCTTCTTTTTAAGCCTTTTCTTTTCTTTTTCTTTTTTGTTAAAGGTTTCTTGTGATTTTGCCATATAGGTTCTAAGGATAATATTTTTTACAAATGTATGGATAATAAAGCATAATTTGGTTTTTCGCTTGTTTTATAGCTTATTATTGTATTTTATGAGGTTTTTAGACATCCCATCGAATACAAAAAAGTGCATAGGCAGTACCGCATACCAATACAATCTACCCAATAATCCTTTTGGCCTAAAGGTTGCAACCTGTTTTAAATATTTCTTTTCTGCCCTTTCTATTATTTTAAATTCTAACCATGCTTCGCCAGGTAATTTCATTTCGGCGTATAATAACAATCGTTTCCCTTTCTTATCAGCAGCCAGTACCCTCCAAAAATCTAAGGTATCGCCAGTATTTATAGTTAATACATTTGTGCGCCCTCTTCTTAACCCTACGCCACCCATTAGTTTATCCATATACCCGCGTATACTCCATAACCAATTGCCGTAATACCAACCACGCTCACCGCCAATTGCCCAAATGTTTTGTAAAACTATATCGGCATTGCCTTTAATTTCAGTTAAACGTTTATCAATATAACAACCATTTGTTGGTACAGAAATGTGTTCTAATAATGTATTATCTGCATAACTAGAAATTAACGAATCTTTCCAACTCGAAATCACATTATTTTGTTCAATTTTTTGAAAGGCAAGTTCTACCGCTTCCTTATAAGGAATGCTTTTTATATTTAACAGCTTTTCGAGCGAATTATCTTTTGCCACTACTTCTACGTTCATGCTATTAACTAAATTCACAGCTAAGGTATAAGAAGTAGAAGTAACAAAGTATAACCAATAAGATGATATTCTTGGTGTCATTACTGGTACGGTAATGATGTACCGCTTTAGTCCACGTACTTTTGCAAATTGCAACAACATTTCTTTATAGGTTAATACTTGCGGGCCGCCAATATCATAAGAGTGGTTGTATGTTTCTGATTTAAGTAATGCACCGTTTAAATACTCTAAAACATTACGTATTGCAATGGGCTGAATTTTTGTGTTCAACCATTTTGGGGTAATCATGAACGGAAGTTTCTCTACTAAATCTCTAATAATTTCGAAAGATGCACTGCCTGAGCCTACTATAATCCCTGCTTTTAGCGCTGTTACAGGTACATTGCTTTTCATTAAAATATTCTCTACATTTTTCCTTGATGATAAATGTTTAGAGAGTTGTTTTTCATTTGTAATTCCACCTAAATAAATGATT
>JAGVEE010000173.1 GCA_020058405.1 Sphingobacteriales bacterium | reverse complement strand
TTGATGCCTTGTTTTAAGGTTGGTTTATTGAAATTTATTAGAAGCCCTAATTTGTGATTGGTGATTTTTAAATAAGTTAAAATTTGAGATTTGTGTGTATCTGCATACATATTTACATTTTTAACCTCAACAATCACTTTGTTCTCCACTAATAAATCTATGCGGAAATGCTTTTTCATACTAGCATCTATTATGTTCATGTGTATCGGTTTTTGTCGTTCCACTTTAATGCCTTCATTTATTAATCTTTTATAAAGTAATTCTTCGTAAAAAGATTCTAACAAACCTGGACCAAATTCTTTATGAATTTCAATTGAATGTTTAATTATTATTGATGATAGTTCATTTTCATGCATCTGCAAATTTTAACATATTCTCAACTTTACTCAACAGCATAAATAGTGGTTTTTATATCATCCTTATTATATGCAGGATGATAAATACAACTAAACCGCCCCCTCTGCGCCTCTGCCTCCTTTGCGCCTCTGCGTATTTTTTTTTTATTATCTTTGCACCTCACAATCCTTTCAACAATGAGTAAATTTGGTGTAGTAGTTTTTCCTGGGTCCAACTGCGATCAAGACATGGTTTATGTGTTAGAAACAATTATGGGCCAAGAGGTCGTAAAATTGTGGCACAAAGATCATGATTTACAAGGCTGCGACTTTATTGTGTTACCTGGCGGCTTTTCTTATGGCGATTACTTAAGATCGGGCGCTATCGCTCGTTTCTCCCCAATTATGCAAGAAGTAGTGTCTTTTGCAAACAAAGGTGGGTACGTAATGGGTGTTTGTAACGGTTTTCAAATTTTAGCCGAAGCTGGTTTAGTGCCGGGAGCCTTGTTACACAACGATTCTCGTAAGTTTATTTGTAAGAACGTTTACATCAAAGCTCAAACTAATAATTCATTAATTACTTCACAAATAGACACAAGCGCTGCATTGAAAATACCTATTGCGCATGGTGAAGGAAAATATTTTGCATCTTCAGATATTATTAAATCATTAAACGATAACGACCAAGTGCTTTTCCGTTATTGCGACGAACATGGAGCAATAACTACAGAAGCGAATCCTAATGGCGCAATAGAAAACATTGCAGGCGTTTGTAACATAAACCGAAATGTATTCGGTATGATGCCTCACCCTGAAAGAGCCGCAGACGGAGAGCTTTCTAATACCGACGGCAGAGTTTTGTTTGAATCAATACTTTCTTTAACACTAAACCAATTGTAAATTGTAAATTGTGAATTGTAAATTGGGCTGAACTAGCTGTTTTTAATTCACAATTCACAATTCATAATTCACAATTCAATAAGGTGCAACTTGTAATCGACAAAGGCAATACATTCACTAAAGTCTTTATTTTTAAGGATGATAAAATTATTGCACGTGCAAAGTTCGAATTATTGGATGTATTCCTGCTCGATAAAATTTTTAAAGAATACTCCATAGATGCCAGTATTTACTCACATGTTGGAAATAAAGACGATGAAAGTGTCTCGTACTTAACAGCACACTCAAATTTCATTCAATATTCTTATTTAACAGAACTACCCATTGTAAACAAATATGCCAGCCCAGAAACCCTCGGTTTGGATCGTTTATCTGTAGTTTGTGCTGCCAAATCAATATTGCCGAATGCAAATGTGTTATGTATTGATATGGGAACTTGCATCACATTTGACTTATTAAATAGTCAATCCGAATATTTAGGAGGAGCAATTTCTCCGGGAATACAAATGCGCTTTAAAGCGCTTAATACTTTTACCGCCCAGCTTCCGTTAATTGAGCCTGAAGGAAGGATGCCCAAATTAATAGGAGATACCACCGAAAACTCCATAAAATCAGGAGTTATAAATGGTACCATTCAAGAAATTTTGGGAATAATTAACGAGTATCAACAGAATTACCCCGATTTACAGGTATTAATGTGTGGTGGAGACCTCGCTTTTTTTGATACTCAGCTTAAAAATAGCATCTTTGCCCGTCCAGATCTAGTAGCTGAAGGATTAAATACAATATTGCAATATAATGTTCAACATAAAAAAAACACTTAGTACCCTTTTCATAACGAGTATATCTTTATACAGTATAGCTCAAGATGTAACCAGTACTCCATATTCTCAATTTGGGTTAGGTCAATTACAAAAAAACAACTCTTCTATACTTATAGGAATGGGCGGCATTGCAAATGGTGTTCGTTTCGAAAACGCCATCAATACTCAAAATCCAGCATCTTATTCTGCATTACAATGGACAACCTTTGAAGTGGGAGCTTTTGGAACCTTTACTGAACTAAAAAGCAATACAAGTTCTGCTTTTAGAAACAATGCAGCATTAAGTTATATAAAAATCGGATTCCCGGTTACTAAAAAATGGGGAGCAAGCTTTGGCTTAATACCTGTTTCGGGCATGGGTTACGAATCTAAAATTAACACTACGTTTATTGATACTCCTGCAACTCAAATTTATAAAGGTTCGGGTGGCCTAAATCAATTTTATATTGGCAATGCGTATAATATTACTGAAAACATCAGCATAGGAATTAATGCTTCTTATATTTTTGGAACCCTAGAGAGAACAAAGGCAAATGAGTTCCCAGACACACTAGGTTTCTTAAACATCAAACAAACAAACTCAACATACATTGGCAGTTTGTTTTTTAATTACGGAATACAATACAAAAAGCAATTAGATAAAGACAGGATTTTAACAATTGGACTTAACGGCAATCCAGGTACTAATTTAAATGCGAATAGAAACACCACATCTTTACGATATTTTTATCAAAACAATGTAGAAAGATTTGTAGACACTACACAAAATACATTAGATGAAAAAGGTAAAGTATTCTTCCCGATGGTTAATTCTATTGGCTTTACCTTGAGTAAACAAAATAAATGGATGTTTGGCGCCGATGTTACCTTAGGCCAATGGGCATCGTTTAAAATTTACGATGTAAATCAAAATCTGCAAAATACAACTGAAATATCTTTAGGAGGATCTTATATCCCTAATCACACAGCAGTAGGTAATTACCTAAAGAATATAGAATACAGAATGGGTTTTAATTACAGCAAATCGTATGTAACCATTCTTCAAGAAAATATTAATCAAATGAATCTTAGCTTGGGCATGGGTTTACCACTTCCTAAAACTGCTTCGCGTATAAATTTAGCCATAGAATTTGGGAAAAGAGGAACGCTTACTAAAGGCTTAATTGAAGAGAATTATATTGGTGTACATGCAGGCTTTAACTTCTGCGATAAATGGTTTATTCAACGTAAGTATGACTAATACAATGTACAATGTACGATGTACGATGTACAATGTACGACGTACAGTGTACATTGACTGGAAAGCAAGAATGAATGTACTATTGCTCTTGGTACTTGTAAGCACCTTCAGTGCTTGCGAGAATGATTTGAAAAAGGTGGAAAAAATTGCCAGTAACGAAGCCAGTTTGCCGGTAGAAACAAGCAAAGAA
>JAGVEE010000009.1 GCA_020058405.1 Sphingobacteriales bacterium | reverse complement strand
TCGCCGCTCGATTTATGGAAGTGATATACTTTTTCGTCTGCATTATACATTTCTGCAGATGCAGCATCCATGGCAATCCATACATCTTCGCCTGGGCGGTACCCTGCCGCTTCAATAGCTAACAAAACTGTTTCAATGGCTTCCACATTCGATTGCATGTTGGGTGCAAAACCACCTTCGTCGCCTACGTTTGTAGAGTATCCTTTTTTCTTCAATACTATTTTTAAGTGATGGAAAATTTCTGTTCCCATTCTCAATCCTTCAGAAAATGATTTCGCTCCGAAAGGCATCACCATAAATTCTTGAAAATCTATTTTATTATCGGCATGTGCTCCACCGTTTAAAATGTTCATCATTGGAACCGGCAACGTATTTGCATTTACTCCACCTATGTAACGGTACAAAGGTTGGCGCGATTCCATTGCTGCTGCTTTCGCAACGGCCATAGAAACTCCTAAAATTGCATTCGCTCCTAAGTTTGCTTTGTTGTGTGTACCATCCAATTGAATCATCAACTTATCAATCATGTTCTGCTCAAACACATCTAAACTCAATAGCTCTGGCGCAATACGGTCGTTCACATTGTCGACCGCCATTAGCACACCTTTGCCCATGTATTTAGATTTGTCGTTATCTCGCAACTCCACCGCTTCATGCGTACCGGTAGAAGCACCCGAAGGCACTGCTGCTCTTCCTAAACTTCCGTTTTCTGTTAATACATCTACTTCAATAGTAGGGTTGCCTCGAGAGTCGAGGATTTGGCGGGCCTTGATATCAATTATAATGCTCATTTTATTGTTAATTAAATTACGAATTATGAATTACGAATTATGAATTACGAATTACGAATTATGGTTGTCGGTTAAATTTGTGGTTAATTGGTTATTTGGTTAATTTGGTTATTAGGTTATTGAGTTAATATGTTAATTAAAGTACTGCACTGTGTTCGAAGCGTGTAATTCGTAATTCGTAATTCGTAATTACTCTCCGCGCTACAGCGAAGCAACAAAATCATCAAACAAGTACCTCGAATCATGCGGGCCTGGCGAGGACTCTGGATGGTATTGTACAGAGAACGCTTTTTTACCCTTCACTCGTATACCTTCAATACTTTGATCGTTTAAATTGATGTGTGTAATTTCTACTTTGTCGGATGCGCGAACATCTTCGGGTACTACACCGAAGCCATGGTTTTGCGAAGTAATTTCGCATTTATTTTGCATGATGTTTTTAACGGGGTGGTTTAAGCCACGGTGACCGTTAAACATTTTATGTGTGCGTATTCCGTTGGCAAGTGCCAATAATTGGTGACCTAAACAAATTCCGAATAAAGGTTGATTATCTGCCAATACACTTTTTACTGTTTCAATAGCATAAGGCATTGCGGCAGGATCGCCGGGGCCGTTAGAAATGAAGTAGCCATTCGGTTTCCAAGCTTGCATTTCGGCATAGGTAGTTTTTGCTGGGAATACTTTTACAAATACATCGCGCTCGGCAAAGCAGCGTAAAATATTTTTCTTCACGCCAAGGTCTAATACTGCTACGCGGTACTTTGCGTTTTCATCACCAAAATAATAAGGCTCTTTAGTGCTAACGGTAGAAGAAAGTTCGAGTCCATCCATAGAAGGTACGGCAGCTAATTTTTTCTTAAGCTCCTCTACTTCTAAAATTTCTGAAGAGATGATGGCATTCATCGCGCCTTTATCGCGTATATGACGAACCAATTGGCGAGTATCGATATCAGAAATACCAACAATGTTATCATTCAAAAGATAATCTTGAATAGATTCGTCGGCCATTTTGCGTGAGTAATTTATATTGAAATTCTTACATACTAAGCCCGAAATTTTAATGCTATCCGATTCTACTTCGTTGTGTGAAATTCCGTAATTTCCGATATGTGCATTGGTGGTAACCATAATTTGTCCGAAGTAAGAAGGGTCGGTAAAAATTTCTTGGTAGCCGGTCATTCCGGTATTAAAACAAATTTCGCCAGTGGTGGTACCAATTTTTCCGGCCGATTTGCCTTGGAAAACAGTGCCATCTGCTAACACTAATACTGCGGGAATTTTTGCAATTTCTGCCATTTTTTATTTTGAATTAAGCATAAAAAAAGCCTTGTAAAACATTACAAAGCCTCGTGGTTCATTGAAAATGAGCATTTTTGAAGAGATTTCTTCTCAACCTCGTTAAAAAAGATTGTTTTATGATTCATTTTCATCAAGGGCAAATGTAAGAAAATTCGGAGAATCGTATAAGCATTTTTTGAAAGAATGAAAATTTAGTGGACTTTTGCAGTATGTCTGTACACAAAGAAGTGAAACGCGTTACCACGCATGTGCTCCAAGCGATGAAGCACGATGGGGAGAAAATTGCGATGCTTACCGCATACGATTATTCTACGGCCTTAATTTTAGACGATGCGGGCATCGATATATTATTGGTTGGCGATTCGGCATCGAACGTAATGGCAGGTCACGAAACTACTTTGCCAATAACGCTTGATCAAATGATTTACCACGCCTCTTCTGTAGTGCGTGCGGTAAAGAGAGCATTGGTGGTGGTTGATTTACCTTTCGGTTCGTACCAAGGAAATTCGAAGGAAGCTTTGCAATCATCCATACGCATTATGAAAGAATCCGGTGGGCACGCAGTTAAATTAGAAGGCGGCGCGGAAGTTCGCGAATCTATAGAACGTATTATTTCTGCAGGCGTACCAGTAATGGGGCATTTGGGCTTAACACCACAATCTATTTATAAATTCGGAACCTATACAGTTAGAGCAAAAGAAGAAGCCGAAGCGAAAAAATTATTAGAAGATGCAGAGGTATTGGAGGCCGCAGGCTGTTTTGCCTTGGTGCTCGAAAAAATTCCAGCACAATTAGCCAAACAAGTGGCCGAAAAAGTTCGCATACCAGTTATAGGCATTGGTGCCGGAGCAGATGTAGATGGGCAAGTATTGGTGGTAAATGATTTGCTGGGATTAACCAAAGGATTTAAACCAAGATTTTTACGTCAGTATTTAAACTTATACGAAGAAATTAACGGCGCGGTGAAAGCGTATATTGGAGATGTGAAGGGGAAGGATTTCCCGAATGAGAAGGAGCAGTATTAATTAGCTAATTAGCTAATGTGATAATTAGCTAATGAAATGTGTAAATGGGGTGCTAATAGGTATCGGGATTTCGGCCTTTCGGGTTTTCGGTCTTGCTGATTTTTGGTCACAATGTACGCGAAGTACACACAAAGGAGCACAATGTAAAGAGTTGTTGTGTGTGATTGAGGTTTTACTACAAAAATTTCATTTAAACCCAATTCTTTTTCTTTCATTATGAGCCTTTTCTTGCTCTCTTTTATTCAATAGGAAATTTATTGCTTCATATACATCATTAAACTGTTTGTTAAATTTAGATTCTAACTCTTTAAGCTTTACAGTTAAATCGGCATGATTTAAAGCCAACTGCCTAATTACTACAAAAGTTCTAATGATTTGAATATTTACTTGTATAGCAGTTGTGCTATTTAAAATACTCGATAGCATTGCGATTCCTTGCTCAGTAAATGCATAGGGTTTATATTTTGAAGATATTTTTTGATTACTATTAAAGGACGCAATTTGCGACCTTAAAATTTTATATTCTTCAAATGTTATTTCAAACATAAAATCTTTCGGGAATCGTTCTATGTTTCTCCTAACTGCTTCTTTTAATCTTTTATTTTCCACACCATACAATTCGGCTAAATCAGAATCTAACATCACTCTCATTCCCCTTATATCATATATTTTTGATTCTATGAATGTAATATCCATTAAATATTTTTTTACAATATTAATAGAAAAAGAAAAAGGAATTAATGTTAAATAAAAAAACATGCATTAATGCAGGATGATAAATACAGTAAAAAGCTAAATTTATAGCATAGAACAAGAATTGTGGTGAATGGTGAAGGTTGGTCACAATGTACGCGAAGTACACACAAAGGGCACAAAAAACTTTGTGAAACTCTGTGCGTACTTTGAATACTTTGTGAGCTATTTTTTCAGTATCTTCAAAGAAGAACCCTCCTCAAACATCAATAAATACATCCCATTCGAAAGTTCAGATAAATCTATTGTATCATATAATCCATCTGTATAAAAACTGCTA
>JAGVEE010000195.1 GCA_020058405.1 Sphingobacteriales bacterium | reverse complement strand
TACATTGTCATTTTACAATACGTCAAGCTATGAGAATACGGCTAACCCGTTTTCTGAGAAAGTCTTGGAATCTTCGCCACTTAGTAGAGTATTGAAACAAGCTGAACCTGGTAATGATTGGGCAGTAGGTAAAGGACACGAGATTAAACTGGACTACCAAACCAATACTGCGGATGAGGTAAAACGCTTTTATGTGAGTTTGACCGCGGACTTTGTGCCTAGCATTACTGCAAATGGCTCGTATGATACTAATGTATTGTACAAAACGGTGACTACCGACGAGAACAACAATCCAATTGAAGAATTTAAAGATAAAGAAGGTCGTGTGGTGCTCAAACGTAACTATGACATTAGCGTGGCTCATGATACCTACTATGTGTATGATGTGTATGGTAATTTGACTTATGTATTGCCACCGAAAGCCGAAGGCGATACCGGTTCAAATGTATTGGACGAATTGTGCTACCAATACCAATACGACTATCGCAACCGACTAGTGGCTAAAAAACTACCGGGCAAGCAGTGGGAATATATGGTGTATGATAAACTGGATCGAGTAGTGGCAACAGGTCCTGCTTTCTCGCCCTTTAGTGATGAGACAGGAGCCGGCTGGCTGATTACCAAATATGATGTGTTTAATAGAGTGGTGTATACGGGTTGGTTGAATAGTCCCGCAACTAGCAGTGCACGAACTACCATGCAGCAAGCTCAAAATAATGCCACAACCATTAACGAGAGCAAACAAAGTGGCACTACTATAGATGCTATAGCAGTGAATTATAGTAACAACGTGTCACCCACAAGTTTTAAACTGCTTAGCGTGAATTATTATGATGATTATGTAATTCCGAATGTAAGCGGACTGCCTACCAGTGTAGATAACCAAACTGTAACCACTTCTACTAAAGGACTTGCGACAGGTACTTGGATGCGTGTACCAACTACTAGTGCTGAGGTTAAAGCAGAAACGAGTTATACTTTGTACGATTACAAATACCGACCAATACGTAGTTATACCACCAATTATTTAGGAGGGTATACCTATACCGATAGTAAACTGGATGTTTTCTCCGGACAGTTACAGTACACGATACAAAAACATAAAAGAACAACTGGCGATAGTGAGTTGGTCGTTAAAGACACTTTTACCTATACAGTCCAAGATAGATTGATACAACATACTCACCAAATTAATGGAGGAGCAGAACAACTGTTAGCGGAGAATACCTATGATGAGATAGGACAATTGATAAGTAAAAAAGTAGGGAATACTAGTGCTACACCATTACAAAATGTAAATTATACTTACAATGTTAGAGGCTGGCTGACTAAAATTAATGAAATAAGTAATTTGCAACAAGGTACTGACCCAGCGGATTTGTTCTCGTTTAAGCTAAATTACAATACGGTAGATGGCAGTACTAGTGCAGCTAATAAACTTTATAATGGAAACATAGCCGAGACGTTTTGGAGTACGGCTACCGATGGTGGTTTTGTGAGGAATTATGGTTACAAATACGATAGCTTGAACCGATTGAAAGACGCTACCTACCAAAAATCAGGGCAGTTGACCAATATGTATAACGAGAACTTGAGTTATGATAAGAATGGCAATATTATGAATTTAAGCCGTTATGGCGACCGAGACGAACAGTATTTGCCGATACAAATTGACAATTTAGGGTATGGTTATGCTACCAACTCGAACAAGCTTATGAGTGTGGTGGATAACTCGAATAATACCAGTGGTTTTAAAGACGGCATCACCACAGGGGATGACTATGCGTATGATGCTAACGGTAATATGACTGTGGATAAAAACAAGAATATTACTGGTATTGTGTATAACCACTTGAACCTGCCTACTAAAATATTTTTCCCAACTGGAAATATTGTGTACTTTTACATTGCTAGTGGACAGAAAGTACAGAAAGTAGTAACGGAGAATGCAACAGTAACCACGACTGATTATTTAGGTGGTTACCAATACCAAAACACGGTATTGCAGTTTTTTCCAACTGCAGAAGGCTATGTAAAAAACACTCCTGTGAGTGGAACGAACACCTACAGCTATGTGTTTAATTACACGGACCATTTAGGAAATACTCGATTGAGTTATACTCAAGACACCGCAACAGGTTCATTGAAAATTTTGGAGGAAAGCAACTACTATCCATTTGGGCTCATGCACAAGGGGTATAATAATTTAGTTTCTACCTACAATCCTGCGGAAAAATTGCTTTTTAACGGAAAAGAATTACAGGATGAACTGAATTTGAATGTGTATGATTTTGGAGCTAGGATGTATGACCCGTCTTATGTTAAAACACCAACACAAGACCCATTAGCAGAGAAATTTTATTCGTATTCTTCATATTCATTTTTGAATAATAATCCGATATTTTTTATTGATCCTACAGGAATGGCTGCGGAACCGCCTGGAGACTATTATGATAAAAATGGTAATTGGTTAGGAAAAGATAAGTATGATAATAATAAGGTATATTATGCTGATTCTGTTGAAAAAAATAAAGATGGATTAGTAGTATCGGCTAAAAACTCAACTGATTTAGGTATTACTCATTCTAAATTCTTATTTGCATCTCAGACATTATATGCTGAATCAAGTCCCAAAACTAGTAAATTAGAAGTTGCGGGTATATTTTCTGTATTAGAAAATAGAGCTCAAGCATATGGTACTGATGTGATTTCTCAAATGTCACCAAAATATCCAATGGGAGTTTATGGTAGTAGAGAAAAAGACAGAAATAGATATTTTGAAACTGGTTCACAAGCAGATGCAAAACGTTTAACAGTTAGAGCAGGTTTAATATTAGGACTGACTTCTACTTCTGATTACTCTAATGGAGCGTTTTTTTGGGATGGGGTAGATTTTAAATCTGGAGGTGGTCATAATGAAAGATATGTTCCAGGATATTTATTTTCAGATAAAAGCCATGATATATATAATTTGGGAAATAACATTAAACATGGATCTACAAAATTCGGTTCTTGGGACTATAAATATGAATCTACAGGAGCTATAGGAAAAACAATATTTTCCAAATTAAGTG
>JAGVEE010000345.1 GCA_020058405.1 Sphingobacteriales bacterium | reverse complement strand
GTATCCACCAAATTGTAATTAGGCGAAAACTGCATACAATACGTCTCTAATTCGTTTCGATCTTTCTCTTTAGAAGAGTTAAACCATCTTTTTGCATTTTCTATCTTTAAAGCGTTTTTAGGTATTACAGCATAACTCGCTTTAATAATAGATTGCTTCAATTCAAAGTTATTGCTATTTTCCTTATAGTAATTTTTTATTTGTATAGATGTTACCGTTGTATCTAAGTTTTGTGCAATTAATTGTTGCTCGTAGGAGTATATAATTAGAGATTGCCTGTAAGTTTCTAGCTGAGCCTCCAAAGCTTCTTTATCCATCTCTACATTATCACTTGCCTGCTTTAATATTACCGATTGTCTGATCCAATTTTCAACATACGATTGTACCAATAAAACACTGTCACCAGAGCTTGTGCCTTTCGGAACTATCCCTTCTATATCACTAGGATACAAATACAAATCAAATACTCGTGCAATAGGTTTCTCTTTACTTGTAAATACTTTTTTAATGTATTGGCAAGAACTAAAGCTTAGGAGTATAATAATTATGTAAATTGTATTTCTCATAGAAAACAAAGGGCTCCTAAGAGCCCTTATTTTATTTAGATATTAATGATTTAAATACAGGCTCATTTACCGTAACCGGATATTTCTTACGTAAATTATCGAGCCAATTTTTTTCTAAATACGTTTGGTAATCAGCGGTTGCTGCACCACGTACTTCTGAAAGTTGTTTTGGCTGCGCTTTCATTTTTTCTTTTACAGAAACAAATACCACTGTGTTGTTAGAAGTAATGTCTTTACTCATTCCTTTTTTCCAAGCAATTCCATCTATTATAGAATTCTCACCTGCTTCAAACTTATCTGTTTTAATAGTTAAGTTTAATGGATTTTGTTTATTTACTCTTCTCAATAAAGAATCTTGCGTAATTTTTTTATTTTTCAATAATACTCTAACTTCTTTCGCGATTTCGGCATTTGCACAAGTGTAAATGGTTGCGTTCAACCTATCTGGCCACATGTATTTTGCTTGGTTCCCTTTAAAGAAACTTTCTAAACCAGCAGTATCTTTTACTGCTGCCGACCAAACTTTCTGATCTGTTAATTCAAACAATAATATACCATCACGATATTCTTCCATTAATGCTTTAAACTCTGGATATTTTGCATCTAATCTTGCTTCTTCATAATCCATCAACATTTTAGAAACATACATTTCGTACAAATCTTTCTTTGCTTTATATGCCGACTCTTTTGTAATTCCAAGTTGAGCGGTAGTTATGTAATCAGCAAAATCAGAAACTAAATATTTGTTACCTTGAATCGTAAACAATAAATCATTAGGATTTTTAGTTTGCGATTTTTTGAAGGTAGATTTTACGATTGAAGAATCTAAGTCGGTATAAAAATATTGCAAGGCTTTATTATTCTCCGTAAAACTATAGTTCTTTTTGAGTTTACTTATAAATGAAATTTTGTTTAAATCTGATCTTGTATCTCTATTTATTTTTGCTTTCAAATCTTCTTTTGCTTTTTCGAAAACAGGTGGAACTTTGCGTTCTAATAACTTCACAATGTGCCATCCATATGGAGTAGTAAAAGGCTTAGAGTAGTCGCCAATATTTTTTAATGCGAATGCTTGTTGCTCAAATTCAAATACCATTTTACCTGTACCAAACATTTGCATTGCACCGCCATTTTTTGCAGAAGCTTTATCTTCCGAATATTGTTTAGCAAGCTCATCAAACTTTTCACCTTTTAATAAACGTGCATATATTTCATCAATTTTTTCTTTTCCTTTAAGCGTATCTTGTTTAGTTGCGTTCTCATTTAAACGAATCATGATGTGAGCAGCTTTTACTTCTCCTTGTGCTGGGCGAGTATCTACTACTTTCACAATATGGTATCCGTAACGAGTACGGAAAGGCATACTTACAGAACCTACTTTTGTGGTATAACAAACCGACTCAAAAGGGTAAACCATTGCAAAAGCAGAAAAGTATCCTAAATCGCCTTTGTTATTTTTTGCTGTTGGGTCTTGCGAACCTTCACTTGCAACTTTACCAAAATCTTCTCTGCGTTCAACTATTCTTTTGCGTAATGCCATTATTTTATTGAAGGCAGCAAGAGTATCTTTTGGCGAAGCATCTTCTGTACAATTCACTAAAATGTGTGAAGCACGTATTTCTTTTTGAGAGCGTTCCCAAGCTTCATTTATCAATCGCTCGTTAACTTCTTTATCTGTTAAATAAGGTGCCGCTAATTGCTTACGGTAACCTGCTAATTCTTTAATAAATGAACCAACCGTATCCATGCCTAAACTTTTAGCCTCAATTACTTTTAGCTTAAAGTTTATGTACAAGTCTAAATATTCACGTAAACTTTTCTCATCTGGGTTAAGTGCTTGTTTGTTATTTTTCTTAAAAACATACTCGAACTCTTTTTTCGTTACGTTTTCTTTACCGATGGTCATTAAAACATCAGAGTTCTGAGCCATCACGCTAAACACCATGCCTATGCATGCAACAGAAAGTATTGTTCTTTTGTACCAATTAAATCGCTTCATCTTAATTTTTAATTACTTTTTGGTTATTTGTGCTAAAATAGAATAAATTTCAAAGTGATACAACGAATACAAAAGATTGATGTTATATAAATGCTTTTTTTAATTTAGCAGAATGGACGATAATTTATTAGCCCCCGACACTTATAGCTTAAAACACTTGTTTAACGAGCCCTTATACCTTATAAAACAAGAGTTTACAGATATTTCGCCTGCTTCAGAAAAAAGCCCTGAACCAGAAGAAGCTTTGATTAAACAAAAAGAAAATAAATTATTCATTTATACGGGAGATAACCTCAAAAACACCGTGTTCATTGTGTTTTCTGAAGATAAAGACATCCCAGCAATTGATAAGTTGTTATATACAAAAACCTTAACAGCACTAAAACTTTCAGAAAATGAGGTCGCTTTATGTGTTTCCAGCATTGAAAACATTCGTAATTTCGATCAAATTGCCAAAGAATTTCCTTCACAAAAAGTAATATGTTTTGCAGAATCTGCTAACTATGGTCCTGAATTATTAAGCATAAAATCTTTAGAAAGCACAAAGATTTATTTCTGCCCTTCACTTTCAGAATTACAATTAAACCAAGAACTAAAAATTAAGTGGTGGAACGGATTGAAAACGTTTATCGTCTAAATATTTTATCTCTTATCAATCTTAAGATCATATAAAAATGAACTAAGAGATTTGGCAGTAAACCGAAGTGTTTCGTTAAAATTGAAAACCGTTCTTCTAGACCTTTTCTATGATGGATACTAGACATTCCTCCATCCATAAATTTAGAAACTGTAAGTTGAGTATTTATAATGTTATTCGATTTTTTTATAGAACGAATTGCCCAATCAATATCTGCTGCTATTCTATAGTTTGTATTATAGGTTGATGAGAGTTCTTTTTTAATAATTATTGATTGATGGCAAACCAACATTCCATACCTAAAATCAGTCCATTTTAATCGTTGTGGTGGTCTTAATCTCCTATGGTGTAAAGGCTTTCCGAGATCGTCAGTTATTAAGGTATCTCCGTAATATACATCAGCATTTGTTGATTTTGAAAACACATTCGTTAATACATCAACATCATTAAATTCATCTCCAGAATTCAAGAACATTAGATAGTCAGCGCTAGATAATTCTTGAACTTTATTCATTGCATCATAAATGCCCGAATCTTTTTCTGATTTCCAATATGCAATTTTATCGTTGTACTTTTTTATAATAGTTAAGGTATTATCTTTCGAAGCACCATCAAGTATAACGTGCTCTATGTTGGGGTATGTTTGAGACAAAACGGAGAGAATCGTACGCTCTATAAATGCTTCGCTGTTATATACTACAGTAAGCACAGAAATGCTGGGTAACAAATCGTTTTTCTTGCTTGAAACACCTTTAATTCGATATCCGCCTTCTAGTTCAGTCATAAAAAAAGCCCCCAATTTTAAGAGGGGGCTACTATTTTTTTATAAAAATTAATTACTTTTTATTAGGGCCGTTTTTCTTGAATTTTTTACCGTTTGGAGTACCTAAACGTACCATAGCACAACGGAATCCTAGATCAGCACTACTTGCTTCTTCGTCTTTAAATCTTCTCATACCAGGGTTTAAGAAGTAAGCTCTATCATTCCAAGAACCACCTTTATAAACTCTAGCTTTGTTATTAATCATACTAGTAACTCCATAAGCATACATAGATTCATCATCTAAATCTCCACGCTTATCAGGGTTAGAGTAAGTATCGTAATCTGTAGATTTTTTAATTCTACCTAAACTATCTTTTTCTGCGATGTTACCATCAGCATCTAATTGTGGTTTACCATAAACGTTACCACGGAAAGGATTTAAATCGTCTTTGTCTTCAGGAGATAAAGGACGATAAACATCCATTACCCACTCGCTTACGTTTCCAGCCATGTTATACAAGCCGTAATCGTTTGGTAAAAATGCTTTCACCGGACCAGTGTAATCGTAGTTGTCATTTAAGTAACCAGCAACACCCATGTTATCACCACGTCCTCTTTTGTAGTTGGCATACATAATACCTTTACCACGTCCAATTTCGTCGCGCATAGTTAAACCATTCCAAGCATATAATTTTTTCTCACCTACGTTTTCGTAGTTTGAATTTCCTTTTAAAGCTTTAGCAGCATATTCCCACTCAGCTTCTGTAGGTAAGCGATAATTTGGTAGTAATATACCATCTTGCATACGTACACGGCGAGTTGGTTCGCCATTAGGATCTAGGTTTTTCAAGTTTTTCTTAACCATACCTTCATACTGTCCAGCTAAATAAGCATCGGTATTGAAGTTATCTTCATTTACTTGGTTAGGATTATCTTTTAAAATTCCTTTGTTAACTAAAATTCTTTCGTTTACACGATCTGTTCTCCAAGCACAAAACTCATTTGCTTGAACCCATGAAACTCCCACTACTGGGTAGTTCTGGTAAGAAGGGTGACGGAAATAATTATCAACGAAAGGCTCGTTAAATGAAAGTGGATTTCTCCAAACTAAAGTGTCTGGTAATGCTTTCTTGTATACTTCAGGATAATCCTGGCCGTATACTCTTTGCAACCAATACAAATATTCTAAGTAATCTAAGTTAGAAACCTCAGACTCGTCCATGTAAAACGAAGAAACTGTAATACGACGCTCAAGATTATCTTGATCGTGTAAAAGATCTTGTTCCATTGAACCCATTACAAATGTTCCACCTTCTACTAAAACCAATCCAGGACCAGTTCCTTGTTCAACGTTTTTGAACACTTGAAAACCACCGTTGTTCTTATCGTTGTATTTCCAACCAGTAGTAGATGATTTCTGTGAACAAGAAACTGCAGAAATTGAAATACCTACAATTAATAATTTGACAGAAAAATTAACCAATTTTTTCATTGTTTAAGTGCTAAATTTTGCTTAAAAACGCAGTAAATATATTTAATATTATTCTAAAATGCTAAAAAGAAGGACAATTTACCCTTTTGTAGTTACGAGCTCTCCCTTTTTTATTGGGTGGAGGCAACTCAATTGACATTGAAAATTCGTGAGCACCAGATGCGGAAGCTCTTAATTCTGAGGTTACAATGTCATAACTGTACCCGAATTTATAAATATCATATTTAATACCAACCAAGCCAATAAAGGCATCTCCGTTAACAAAACTAGTTCTGTACCAGCCTCCTAACACAATTGGGCCACGATTATAATACATACCTAAATTTAATTGACTCCATGAAGATTGTTGTTGAAACAATACATTAGGTGAAATTGAAGCATTGAATTGTTTCTTACCAACTGGAATAAAGGCTCCTAAATGAGCAGTGTATTTACGTGGTAGAGGCGAATTGCCATCTGTTAACGATTGATTTGGTTCAGTTAAGTGATCTATAGATACTCCTCCAAACATTCTTTCTGTAAAAAATAAGGCTCCAGCACCGAAATCAACAAAGCTCTTGCTCAAATTTGCACCAAAGGTTTCTCCAGAATTTAAATCCGGAACCCCATTTACATATCTGTAAACCAAGCCATTTGTATTTACCGAATTATTTGAATATGCTGTATAAATACCTGGTTTAATGGTTAATCTATTATTTACTTTTAATTGATACGAGTACATACCAGCAATTCTAGTGCTCTTAAACACGCCTCCTGCTTGGTTGTCATTGGTTACTAATATACCTACACCGCCATTTAAAGCAGGCATGTATTGGTCATATCCAAACGCTAAGTTTTTGAATGCATTATTTATGCCTGGCCACTGGTTACGGTAGTTGAGCGTAAAACGCGGACCGCCTGCAGTACCTGCAAATGCAGGGTTTAAGTACAATGGGGCCGCATAAAATTGCGAAAAGTGCATGTCTTGTGCAAATGTTTGCATAAAACCTAAAATTCCTGCCAGTGTTAGTAAGTATCGCTTCATTAATAAAGAAACTAAAAACAATTTTCTAAAATATTATATTTTATTGTGGAACATCAAATATATGATATTTATTTTTTTTGATGAGTATTTCGGCAATTTTATTGCCAATTATCCGTTTTTCATGCAATTATTTAAGCTAAAGCCCTAAAATAATGTATTTTGCCAAGCATTTAGATATAAAAAAAGACATGCGCCTTTTGAAAATAACATCCATTTTAAGCATTATTACCTTGTTTTGTACAATAAATACCTCAATTGCCCAAAATAATGTACAACGCAGTCTTCGTTGGGAACGATCAGAAATTGCAAATCCCGATGAAAAAACCACAAGAAATATTGAAAGTTTTAACGAAGCAATTTTTGATTATCGTTTCAAAGACCTTAGCTTTTATACGGAGAAGTTCAATGGAAGTTTTACAAATTTCAAAATAGTTAATCCTGTTTACGAAGTATTAACTATTGAATTGAACAAAACACAGTTAGACCAGATTGCTGAATCTCCAATTATAAGTACTCAAAAAATATACGAACTTAAAAAAGAACAAACCTTGCTAACAATTTTACCTTACCGTAAAAATGCAAATGGTACCATAGAAAAATTAACTTCATTTAGCATTTCTATGGTGAGTGCGGCTAGCGAACGCGTAAGTTCTGCTAGAACTTATGCCAACAATTCTGTATTGAAAGATGGGCAATGGTTTAAGATGGCAATACCTGCAACGGGTATGTACAAATTGCGATATGAAGATTTAGCAAACATGGGAATTGCGGTTGATCAAATAAATCCTAAAAATATTAGAATTTATGGTAACGGTGGAGGAATATTACCTGAAAGTAATTTGATTAGCAGGCAGGATGATTTGCAAGAAAATGCAATTATAGTCGACGGAGAAAATGATGGAGTATTTAACAGAGAAGATTACATTTTATTTTATGGTTTTGGCCCGCATAATATTTCCTATGATGTAAATAATAAAGTTTTATTAAACACTAATAACCCCTATTCTACAGAATCTTTCTATTTTTTAAATTTCGATATAGGTGCGGGCAAACGCATGCAAACACAGGC
>JAGVEE010000390.1 GCA_020058405.1 Sphingobacteriales bacterium | reverse complement strand
GCAGTACCCGTCATACCACACAATTTATGGTACATACGGAAAAAGTTTTGAAGTGTTACCGTTGCATATGTTTGTGTAGCATCTTCAACTTTAACATTTTCTTTTGCTTCTATTGCTTGGTGTAATCCATCAGAGTAACGGCGGCCTTCCATAATACGACCTGTTTGCTCATCAACAATTTTAATTTTACCACCATCAATAATATACTCTACATCTTTTTCAAATAGTGTATACGCTTTTAATAATTGATTTACTGAATGTATACGTTCCGACTTAATAGAGAAGTCGCGCATTAACTCATCTTTACGCGTAATTTTTTCTTGGTCTGTTAAAGTTGATTTTTCAATTTCAGCAATTTCCGAACCTACATCAGGTAACACAAAAAAGTTTTGATCTTCGCCACTTGTGGTAATTAACTCAATTCCTTTTTCTGTTAATTCGATAGAATTATTTTTTTCATCAATTACAAAAAATAATTCGGCATCTACTTTATGCATTTCTCTTTGTTGATCTTGCATGTATTGATTTTCTGTTTTAGTGAGGATTTGTTTCATTCCTGTTTCACTTAAAAACTTAATCAATGCTTTACTTTTTGGTAAACCTCTAAAGGCTCTTAATAAAGCAAGTCCACCGTCGTCAACTTTATTATCAGAAATTAATTTCTTAGCATCTAATAATGCCGTATTAATAAAATTCTTTTGTGCATTTACTAATCGTTCGATGCGTGGTTTTAAATCATAAAACTCATGCTGATCGCCACGAGGAATTGGACCAGAAATAATTAAAGGTGTACGAGCATCATCAATTAAAACTGAATCGACCTCATCCACCATTGCATAATGCAATTTGCGTTGCACTAAATCTTCTGGACTATGCGCCATGTTATCTCTCAAATAATCGAAACCGAATTCGTTATTTGTTCCAAAAGTAATATCGGCTTGGTATGCTTTTCTTCTTTCTGGAGAATTAGGCTGATGCTTGTCAATACAATCAACAGTTAAACCGTGGAACTCATACAATGGGCCCATCCATTCACTATCTCTTCTTGCCAAATAATCGTTCACGGTAACAATGTGTACACCTTTGCCTGCAATTGCATTTAAATATGCCGGTAAAGTTGCTACTAAGGTTTTACCTTCTCCCGTTCCCATCTCCGCAATTTTACCGTTGTGCAATACGCTACCCCCAATTAATTGTACATCATAATGCACCATCTCCCATTTCATTGGGTTTCCGGCAGCTAGCCATGTACTTGCATGCGTTGCTTTATCCCCTTTAATTACCACATTTTCTTTGTGCGCCGCTAATTCTCTATCGGCATCTGTTGCGGTAACTTCAATGAATTCGTTGGTAGAAAATCTTCGAGCTGTTTCTTTCACCACAGCGAATGCTTCTGGTAAAATTTCTTTTAATACTTGCTCTATGAGTTCATTTTCGTTCTTCTCTAATTTGTCGATTCTATCATATAACTCCACCTTATCAGAAATATCCATGTCTGGCTCTTTCTCTATACGGCTTCTAATTTCTGATAGCTCCGATGAAATTTCTGAAGTATATTCTTTAATACGAGCTTTAAATTGAGCGGTTTTTGCACGAAGTTCATCGTGACTAATTGACTGCAATTTTTGAAATTCAGTATTAATCTTCTCGATAATTGGACTGATTTCTTTTATATCTCTATCTGACTTATTCCCGAAAACCTTCGATACAAAAGATGAAATGAAATTTGACATGAATTTTTATTATTTGTTTGTACAGTATTACCAAAAGTCTAGCCAAAGCTAATGTTTAGACAGAATGGCATAAGGAACAAATATATTCGAAAAATAGCTAATAAGCTAATTTGCACGGTGGCAAATTGTAAAGATTTTGCTTAGTAGAGATAAAAGCAATAAATAATTAACTTTGACGAAAATTCGATAAATGAACATCTTACTATTAGGCTCAGGAGGCAGAGAGTCGGCATTTGCTTGGAAAATTAGTCAAAGTGAAGAATGCGAACAGTTATTTATTGCACCCGGAAATGCTGGAACACAAGCATATGGACAGAATGTTGATATTTCTGCAACAGACTTTAATGCCATAAAAAGCTTTTGTATAGAGCAAGATATAAACATGGTAGTAGTGGGGCCAGAGGATCCATTAGTAAAAGGTATTGTAGATTTTTTTGCAGATGACGAAGAGATTGAACACATAGCGGTAATTGGCCCAAGCAAAAAGGGAGCAGAATTAGAAGGCAGTAAAGATTTTAGCAAGCGTTTTATGCAGCGACATAATATCCCTACAGCTGCGTATGAAACCTTTACAAAAGATGAATTAGAAAAAGGCTTAGCATATTTAGATAATCATACTTTACCTATCGTTTTAAAAGCGGATGGTTTAGCGGCTGGCAAGGGAGTGCTAATTTGCGAAAATAGAGAAGAAGCTAAAAATGAACTTAGGTTGATGTTAGCAGAAGCAAAGTTTGGAGAAGCAAGTCAGAAAGTTGTAGTAGAAGAATTTCTAAGCGGTATAGAGCTTTCGGTTTTTGTTTTATTTGATAATTTTAATTACCTCATTTTACCAGAAGCTAAAGATTATAAAAGAATTGGAGAAAGTGATACAGGATTAAATACAGGAGGAATGGGCTCTATCTCTCCAGTACCTTTTGCCAACAGTGCTTTTATGGAAAAAGTAGAAGATAGAATTATTATCCCTACTGTTGAAGGCTTAATTGAAGAAGAAATTGATTACAGAGGTTTTATATTTATTGGATTGATGAATGTAAACGGAGAGCCATTTGTAATTGAATACAATGTAAGAATGGGCGATCCAGAAACAGAAAGTGTTGTGCCTAGAATTGAAAATGATTTAGTTGATTTATTTTTAGCGGTGGCCGAAAGTAGGTTAAACGAAAAGAAAATGATTACAGACCCACGCCATGCTGCAACCGTAATGTTAGTGGCAGGTGGTTACCCTGGTGAATATGAAAAAGGCAAAGAAATTACTTCTTTAGAAAACATAGAGTACACTCATGTGTTTCATGCAGGTACGAAAGTGTTAGATGGCAAAGTAGTATCTAACGGAGGCAGAGTAATTGCAGTAACTAGTTTAGATATTGATAAAGAAGAAGCCTTGCGCAGATCTAATCAATATGCCGAACAAATTCAATTTGAAGGTAAATACTTTCGTAGAGATATAGGTAAAGATTTATCAGTTTAAAATATAAAATTATGAAAGAGGTACTAACTTATTTTTTCAGAAAAAAAGATCCAAACAGACCAAGTAATTTTAACATCCGTGCAATGCACACCATCAATAAAATTTCTATACTGATGTTTATCATAGCCTTAAGCGTATACATTATTAGAAAATTATTATAGCTATAATTTTATTAAGCATAAATTAGAAAAAATGAAAAAAATTATAAAAACAAATAACGCTCCTGCACCAATTGGCCCGTATAATCAGGCGGTAATGACAGGAAATATGTTATTTATTTCTGGACAAATTGCCATTAACCCAGAGAATGATCATTTACTTTTGGGCGATATTGAAGTGGAGACACATCAAGTAATGAAAAATTTAAAAGCCATTTTAATGGAGGCTGAAATGGATTTTTCTAACGTAGTAAAAACAAGTATTTTTTTATCAGACATGTCGCACTTTGCACAAGTAAACGAAATTTACCATACTTATTTTAACGGCGAATACCCAGCAAGAGAAACGGTTGCTGTATTAGGTTTACCAAAAAGCGTAAACGTTGAAATATCAATGATTGCAACTAAATAAATTGAATTCTAAAGCTAAATATTTTATTGCTGGCGCCATGTAGTCTATTATTTGGGGATTCTTCTCTATTTCGTTAAGAGCGATTAAAGATCATCCATCCATGCAAATATTAGTATTTAGGATATTATGCTCTTTAATTATTACCATCATAATTTCTTTAGTCATCAGAAAAAAAGTATTTAAAAAAGATGTTGAGTATTTAGAATCTTTAGATAAAAAAGAACGAAATAAATTATTACTTCGCATTTTTTACTCTTCATTAATTGTTACTGCAAATTGGTTTTCGTTTATATATGTAATTAACCATGTAAGTGTACAAGCAGGAGCATTTGCATACATGGTTTGCCCAATAATTACAGCTGTTTTCGCATTTATCTTTTTGAAAGAAAAGTTGAGCACCATTAAATGGGTTTCTATCGCTTTATGCTTTTTAAGTATCGCATTTTTATCCTTAGGTTTTGTAACCGAAGTAATTTACTCCGTAATAATTGCTGTGTTGTATGCGGCTTATTTAATGTTACAGAAGCGTATAGAGGGCTTGGATAAATTAAATGTATTGATGCTTCAATTATTAATTTCATCAGTTTTTGTGATCCCTATTGCAGGCATAGAACATGTAACTTTTACAAGCGATGTAAATTTCTGGATGCAGATTGTGATTATATCTATTTTCTTTACAATCATCCCTTTGTTCTTGAGTTTGTATGCATTAATAGGAATGCCGTCCTCAACCATGGGTATACTAATTTACATTAACCCAATAGTTGCATTTATTGTAGCCTTCTTTTATTTTGATGAGAGCAGTACGGTACAAAAAATGATAGCGTATTTTATATTATTAATATCTGTAATCTTGTTTAACTATTCCTTTATTAGAGGGATGTTTAGTATACAGATTAGAGAGAAATGATATTTAATTAAAAGCTAATAGATTTTAATTCATCTCCAAGTTTATGCAATGCTTGTTCTATTTTTTTACGTTGAATTAATCTTGGTTTTTTTAATCCGGAAGCATAGTGTTGAATTTGTTTTTGATTAATTCCTGTAATTTTTTCTAAACCAGATTTTGTAAATACTCCATTGTAGTAATTAAAAAAACTTTCTAAATCAAAAGTATATTCTATTATATAATCAGATTTTAAATAATTAGCTATTTTATCATCGTTATATTTTACATATAATTTAATTGATTTTTCAATACTCTTTTTTACTTCCTCTACACTATCTCCAGAAGCATAGAGCCCTGCAAACTTATCAGAATATGCTGCATACACATCTATTCCTCTTTCTATAATTATATTCAATTTTTTCATATCAAATAATTAAGCCCATATCTTTAATCATTTTTTTTCTTAAGCCTTCAGGTACTTCTTTGGAACCATGGTATGGAACAGGATATTTTAACCCATTCCCTCAAAATAAAGGTAGTAATAATACTACCATTTGTCAAGTAAAATTTGAAATTAAAAATCTAAACTTAAGGAAACATAGTAAACTGGTTTTTCGGCAACCATGTTGTTTTGAACTCCCCATGCCATGTCGAATCGTACGAAATAACCTAGAAGCCTAGATCTTGCACCCCAGCCATAACCACCTACAATTGGGTACTTAGATTGTATTGCTGTTACTGAAACCGGATCGCCTTGCACTTCAATTCTATTAAACCTGTTTTCATCGCTAAACATTTCCGAACCTAACCATGCCGCACCAACATCTGCAAATGGCATTAATTGGAAGTTTTTTACGAAATCAGATTTTATAGGCCTGTTTAAAAAATAAGAAAACACTGGGAATCGTATTTCTGTATTCACCACTAAAAAATTATTACCATTTCTAATGTTTTGTGTAAAGCCACGCATGTTAGTAGCCAAGGCTTGATACTTATATTCTCGCGTTTGATCAATTTGTATATCGTTGTTAAATCTTGGAATAAACCAACCATCAACTCCTCCTAAATAATACATAACTTTCTGCTTTGCCAATGAAGAAGAACCTGCTACTCTTCCTGCAAATATAATTTGACGGTGGATTTTTTCGTAACGTCTGTAATCGAATCCAATGTTTACCATGTTTTGTGATGGGCCACCTAAAGATCTAAGTAATTCGCCAAAGTTTTCATTGTTCTGTCCAAACTCTTTAAAGTGTTCAAAATATATTTTATAACGTGTTCCGTTAAATAAATTTAGACCCTTACTAATTGTATTGTCGTACACATACTCTAATCTGTACGCAAAATTATCAGCATAAAAATTAGGAACATTTATACTAAAACTATCTGTAGAAAGTAAAATGAGTTCATCTCTTCTATATAACACAGAACCCCTTAATGCACTGTGTTCGTTAAATGGATATTTAGCTACAAACCTAAACTCATAACTATTTGTTTTTACCGCGTTAAATCCGAAGAAACTATTTCCACCTTGTTTGTAAAAAATAAATTGTTTGTCTAACCTCTTCTTTAAATTCTCGTAACTCAAATAATATTCTGGTATTGTTAAATTACCCGCAAGTCTGAAACCCCCAGTAATTCTATAGTCTTCCATTAAATCTGCTGTACCCAATTTTATTAAAGCGTTTACATTTGCATTAATAAATATGGGTCCAACACCTGTAAACTGTTGGTAAGTATTAGTAAGTGAACTGTTATCTATTTGACTTACTACATAGTTAGTTGATATTTCTGGAGTATATGGTTTGGGCGACGATTTTTTAAAATAATCTTCTAATCTTAGCACATTTGCTTTTTGTAATTGTTCAGCTTTTTTATCTTTTTTGATGTAAACGATTTGAAAACCATCGGCTGTTTTTTGAGTTACAGGAATGGTTTGTTCAGATTTTTTACGAGGAAATTCTGATTGAAAATAATACGTATCAAATATACTGGGAGTATAACTTCCAGAATCCAACTTGTTTGTACCAAGTTTAATAAGAGAATCTGTAATCGCAATCATTCTTACAGAATCTGCATGGCTAATCGAATCTTGTTGTCTTTTAAATTCTATGTTTGCAATTTTTTGTGCGTATGCCTTTTGTTGTTTAAGTGCAAAAGGTGTTATACTGGTATATGTTGTATCGGCATTTGATTTATTTATTGGCTTCACAAAAATTTGCCATTGCCCATTTTTAGAAATTATTTCAGAAAATCTTCTGGTTCTTCGCGATTGATCGTGGTCTATAATATTTCTAGAATAGTTACTTGCTTGGTGTGTTGTAAAAGTATCTTTATAAACCGTAATAGTAGTATCGTACCAATAAATAGTGGTGTCAAAACTATAAAGAGCAACACTGTCAAAGGTTAATATGTTTCTATTTATAATACCAGACTCATCACTTAAATAAGCCATTTGCATAGTATCTATTCTAATGGGGTTGAGTTCATTTACAAATGGTGTATTGGTAACCCTAGTAAGCACTGGGTTACGTTGCTCATAATTGTAAAGAAACAAATCATAAGAATTTATATTCGGAAATTTAGAATACAATACATTGTTCAAACTATCCTCTTGCCTATTCGAACTAAAAATAATATTGTCTGATTTTTCTAAAAAACGAGGAGTTAAATCGTCGTACCAATCGTTAGTAATTTGTTCATCTCTACGAGATGGAATATCGTAAACATATATATCCGACTGGCCATTTCGCAAAGCAGACAATACCCATTTTCGTCCGTCTTTAGCATAATCGAAGTCGAGTATTTTTTCGTACTTGTACATGTTTACCGTAATCGATTCTTTTTTATCTCTTAAATTTACAATTTGAACAAATGGCATACTTCTTTTTTCAAATGCAATGGCTAATAAGAAACTACTAGGGTGCCAAGTAATAATTGGAGTGCTCGCTTGTTGTAAGAAAGCTACAGATTTCATCCCTGTTTTAAAAACACACTTTGTTTTATTCGTAACTAAATCATAAATATAAACCGAATACTTCCCTTCTCGGTTTACCACATAGGCATACGATTTACCATCTGGTGAAACTTTAAATTGTACATAATTTAGTTTCTTAAATCGTTTTTTATTTTTATGAACAAATCGCTCTCGAGGGTCGTTTTTTTCTTTATTTACATCATCGTTTTTAAAAAGCTTCGTGTAATAGTCTAACCACAGCGGACCAAGCTCTTTAAAGTCTAAGCCAATTATATAACTAAAACCATTTTCTGCATTTCTGTTTACGCGTGTCATGTAAACAATATTTGAAATGGATGCAGCCCCAAAATTATCTACTACGTATTTCCATATAGAATGTCCAACTGCAGCAGCATCTCTCTCAGGTATGCGATTAAATTTTTTATAACGTCCTTCAACAATACCGTCTTTTAATTCGTTTTCAATTTGAATGTTCCACTCTTCCGCCAAAAAAGAAGTTAAGCCAGGCAAATACCAATCTGGTAAAGTAAGTAAAGTGGAGTTCGAAACTTTTTCTTGAATATTACCACCGTACAATAAATCTGAAATTAATATTTGAGCAATCCCTTTCCGAATTTGCTTTTGAAGGTCAATTGTATTTCCATCAAAATAAACAAACAATTTATTGCCAACTATTTGTGTGAGTCCACCAGTATTTTGTTGTTGATCAGTTATTAAACCTAAATTGGTTTGTTTTAAATCGGTGAATTTATTGTAGGATAAAATTTTAATTCTTCCCTCTAATTTATAATCGAGTAGATCTTCTATTTGACGTAAATTCTGCTCTGCAATTTTACCCACCATGGCAGCAAGCTCTTTACCATCTTTATAATAATAGGTATCAAAATGAGGGGAGCGATAATAGAACCATTGAAAATCTTTGTATTGAACTCTGTTTTTACCAAAATCTGTTTGAGTACCTTGAGATTGTGCAAACAACTTATTAGGCGCTATAAAATAAAGTAGCACAGCTATTACGAACACAGAATATTTAAAACAATTAGTTCTCACGATCCAAAAATCAGAACATTAAATTTAAGGAAATAATTGAGAGCATTGCCTTAGATGTGTAAATTTTTATCATTTTTGTTTATGTTTAAAATAAAGACATTCAGTTTTAACCCATTTCAAGAAAACACGTATTTGTTAGTAAACGAACAAAACGAGGGAATTCTTATAGATTCGGGCTGTTCTAATGCACAAGAAGAACAAGAGTTAACATCATTTATTACAGATAATAACATACAATTAACGCTATTGTTGAACACACACGCACATATCGACCATGTTTTAGGTTATTCTTTTGTAAACAAAACGTATAATTTAACTACAAGGTTACATGCCTCAGAAATGGAAGTGTTTAGAGCAGTAAAAGTATATGCACCTAATTACGGCTTTATGTATGAAGAAGGTCCGGAACCTTTTGATTTACTAAAGGATGAAGAAGTTATACAGTTCGGAGAAGATGAACTTAAAGTGTTATTTTGCCCTGGACATAGCCCCGGATCGGTAGTATTTTATTGTGAGAAACAGGGCTTTGCAATTTCTGGTGATGTGTTGTTTTACAGAAGCATTGGCAGAACAGATTTACCTGGTGGCGACCACGGTACCTTACTCCGATCAATTAAAAATAAATTATATACCTTACCTGATGATACGGTTATTTTCTCTGGACATGGACCACAAACTACTATTGGTGCTGAGAAAGTGTATAACCCTTTTGTAAATATGTAATAAATGAATTTAGCCTACTTTTTCGCAAAACGATATTTATTCTCGAAAAAATCGACTCAAGCGATTAACATCATCTCCTTTATTTCTGTTATTGGAGTTTGCATAGGCTCAGCTGCTTTATTTATTATACTTTCTGTTTTTAATGGATTCGAAGAACTTAATTTAATTTATTATCAGAAATTAAGTCCCGACTTAAAAATAATGAAAATGGATGATTCTTATTTTCATCCGAACAAACTAAACACTATAAAAAATAAAGTAGATACTACGGTTTATACCTTGGTAAATGCAGTTGAAGACCAAGCATTATTAAAATACAACAACACTCCCTATTATAGTATAGTAAAAGGTGTATCAACAAATTTCTTAACATTAAAAGGCATCGACTCTAGTTTAATTGCGGGTGATTTTTTCTTTGAAGATAGTATTGCAGAATATGCCGTAATGGGCAAAGGGATTTCGGATGCCTTAGGCATAGATGTTAGTCAAACCATAGAACATGTAGATGTGTTTGCACCAAAATCTAACATCAACACACAAAGTTTAGATCCTAGTTCATCCATCAAACAAAAATATTTTTTCCCGGCAGGAATATTTAGTGTTCAACAGAATTTAGACGAACGCTATATTTTTACTTCTCTACATTTTTCTCAAGATTTATTTGAAAAGAAAGATTCGATAAATGGCTTAGAGATTTATTGCCAATCTGAAAAAGAAATGTTTCAATTACAAGAAATATTGAGCGATAAATTGCCATCAGAATTTGTTATAAAAAATAGATACGAATTAAACGAAACGCTATACAAAGTACTAAATACTGAGCGTTGGGCGGTTTATTTGATATTAACGCTAATATTAACAGTTGCGATTTGTAATATTATTGGCGCGGTTACGATGTTAATTATTGACAAGAAAAAAGACATTGCATTGTTACGAGCAATGGGTATGAACCAATACACGATTAGGCAAATTTATTTTATACAGAGTTTGTTGATTTCTTTTATTGGCTTGGTAATTGGATTAATAATTGGAGGAGTATTTGTATACTTACAAGATAAATTTGGCTTAGTAACAATTGGAGGTTCGGAGCAATTTTTAATACAGAAGTATCCTGTAAAAATGATTTACAGCGATTACTTTTTGGTTTTCGGAACGGTAATGGTATTGAGTATAATTACAGGTTGGCTAACTTCTGCACAAAGTAAAAGAGCTGGAGAATCTATAAAAGAAAGTATTTCATAATTCCAATAAAAAGAAAAAATGTACTTTTTTAAGAATTGATTTTACAAAAATTTAATACTTGACAATTTTTTTTTCAGTACTAGTCGTCAACTTCAAAACTTAAATATTACTAATTAGTCACGGCATATTCTTTGAAGATGTTTATTAAAACGTTCAAAGATGAATCCAACTAACCCTCTTTTTACTCGTAAAAGCATATTATTATTTGTATTCATATTCATTGTGAATATAGTAAGTGCTAATTCAAAATCTTTTATAAATAATTCTAAGCCAATTACAATTCCTAAAGCAAAACTGTTTAGTTATAATGTAAACATAGGAGTAAACTATACCACCTTAACTCGGTATTATGATACGTATGGTATTGTAAATATTAGAGATTATATAAACAGTGTAAGGGCAGCACATACTTTGCAGGCAGAAGCTTTGGTATATTTTAAAGATAGAATTGGGTTAGGAATTGGTTACGAGTATTACAGTAAAAAAGGGTATGATGGCGTAGTGGATATTGGTACAAATATTTTTCCGAATTATAGTATATATAGGCATGATGTTATAATGCATAACATATCACCTACTATTTATGTAAAAACACCCATTATACAACACATATATTCAATTGTATTGAGTGCTGGTATAGATTATACTAGTTATATAAACCCTTATTCTTTCAATAGAATTAATTATGAAATAGCTGGTAAAAATTATGGTTATCAATGTGGGATCTCTAATGAATTCTATGTAAATAATTATTTAAAATTAGGCTTGAATTTAAAATACAGAAATGTGTTGATTGATGATATTGTAACTTCCGATGGCTTTAATGAAGAAAAAGCAAGTTTGGTTGGGAATGATAGAATCAACCTAAACAGAATAAGCGTAGGAATATCATTAGGTGTTAAGTAGTTCTTTTAAAAGATTTACGGTAATATTTTGCAGATTGTTTAAGGCTAAAGGAATGTTCCAGTTGTTTTTATTTCTGCGCTCAACATAATTAGAAATAGTTCTTATTTGAATGCAATTGGTATTTGTTTTTAAGCAAACATAAAATACGGCAGCACCTTCCATGCTTTCTATTTGCGGGCTAAATTGCATTTTGGTTTTCATTATGCTCTCTTCGTTACCGTGCACCCTATTTACAGTAATTGCTCTCACTTGCTTTAAAGAAGCTAAAGTGGTAAGTTCTTTGAGTTGTTTTGCCTTAAGCTCTCCCCATTCAAATGGAAACTCATCATGCGTTTGTAAACCCAATTGTATTAAACTCAAAAACTGATCTCCATCTT
>JAGVEE010000378.1 GCA_020058405.1 Sphingobacteriales bacterium | reverse complement strand
TATGGTGGCGATAGAATATTAAAAGGCAATGCAAACGGACAATATAAAAACTTTGTAGAAAATTGTTTTGCAATTTGTCCTCGTCAAGCACTTCATGCTCAAAGCATTGGTTTTATTCATCCTCATACTAAAGAATATGTAAATTTTGAAGCAGAATATCCTGATGATATGAAGCAGCTGATAGACAAGTGGTCAGCATATTTTTCAAGTCTTACTAAAGAATAAGAATTCAAAAGCGAACATTTTTTTGCATTTTTGCGCTATGTTATCATCGGGTTTCATCAATTTAAACGGACAAATTTTTCCATACGATTCTAAAGTATTCGGTACAAGTAACCGAGCGTATAGATATGGCGATGGATTGTTTGAAACGATGCGAATGATGGAAGGAAATTTAATGTATTTTAAATTTCATATTGAACGATTATTTAGAGGGATGGATGCGCTGAAACTTAAGTATCACAAGGCATTCGACCAAGAGTTTATTGCATCTGAGATATTTTCTTTAGCCCGTACCAATAAAATTTACAAAAATGCACGCATTCGTTTTTCAGTATTTAGAGACGATGGTGGTTGGTATACTCCAGAGAAAAACACCTTTCAATATGTAATAGAAATTGAATCCTTGGATTCAGCAGCATACAACTCAGAGCGAGGCTTAATTGTGGATGTGTACAAAGATTTGCGAAAAGATTTTAGTTCAATTTCAGCATTAAAAACAATTAATGCATTACCCTATGTATTGGCCGGTGTATATAGAAAAGAGAACCAATTAGATGAATGCATTTTACTTAATAGAGAAGATAATATTGTAGAAAGCATCTCCTCAAATGTATTTTTAGTGAAAGAAAATAAAGTGTATACACCTAGCATTAACGAAGGTTGTATTGATGGGGTGATGCGAAAAGTGGTGATTGAACTATTGAAGAAAAAAGGGATTACACTCTACGAAACGAAACTACCGGTTGCACTACTTGAACACTCCGATGAAATATTCTTAACCAATGCCCTAAAAGGAATACAATCTGTGGTGGGCATTGGAGCGAAACGCTATTTCAGTAAGCTCGGCAAGGACTTGCTAGCGGAGCTGAATAAATCGAACTAATGTTTAAGGTCACGATGGACTCAAAGTGCACACAAGGTCGCACAAAGTTCACATTGTGTAACATTGTGTGCACTTTGCGCACTTTGTGAGCAAAAAAACATACAAAATAACTACCTTCGTAACGCAAATCCCTCTATCGCCTTTTGCAATACAAAGGAGGAAAGTCCGGGCAACGCAGAGCATCCTGCTTCCTAACGGGAAGAGTTCGATTTATCGGATATAGAAAGTGCCACAGAAAATAAACCGCCTAATTTATTAGGTAAGGGTGAAAACGTGAGGTAAGAGCTCACGGCCTTGTGCAGCAATGTGCATTGCGGTAAACCTCAGGAGTTGAAAGACCAAATAAGTCCCGAAATTGAAGCTGCTCGTTTCATTAACTTCGGTTAATTCGGGATGGGTAGGTTGATGGAGACTACGAGCGATTGTAGCCCTAGATAAATGATAGATAATTAGCTAATTATTTAGCTGATGATACAGAACCCGGCTTATGGATTTGCATTTTTTCAAGATTATTAACAAAAACCCTCTCGAAAGATTGGGTTTTTTTGTTATTATTACGATACAAATACAGCTATGCCAAGAATATTAATTATTGATGACGAAAAAAGCATCAGAAGTACTTTAAGAGAAATTTTAGAATACGAAAAATACGAAATCGTAGAAGCCAATGATGGCGCAGAAGGCTTGCTATTACTAAAGAAAGAAGATTTTGATTTAGTAATGTGTGATATTAAAATGCCTAAAATGGATGGCATGGAAGTGCTAAGTGCAGCTTCAGAACTAAAACCCGACCTTCCTTTCATTATGATTTCTGGGCATGGCAGCATAGACACAGCGGTTGAAGCAACCAAAAAAGGAGCTTATGATTTTTTACAGAAACCACCAGATTTAAACAGGTTGTTAATTACGGTTCGCAACGCTTTAGAGAAAAAAGAACTCGTTACCGAAACCAAAATATTAAAAAGAAAAGTAACTAAAACCAGGGATATTTTAGGTCATTCCTCTCCTATTATACGCATTAAAGATACCATTGAGAAGGTTGCTCCTACAGAGGCTCGTGTATTAATTACGGGTGAAAACGGTAGTGGTAAAGAATTAGTAGCTCGTTGGATACATGAAAAAAGTAACCGTGCAAACGGTCCTTTAGTGGAAGTAAATTGTGCAGCCATTCCATCAGAGTTAATAGAATCAGAACTCTTTGGGCATGAGAAAGGTTCCTTTACCTCGGCTATTAAACAACGTATTGGCAAGTTTGAACAAGCAAACGGCGGTACTTTATTTTTAGATGAAATTGGCGACATGAGCATGTCTGCACAATCAAAAGTACTACGTGCCTTACAAGAAAATAAAATTACTCGTGTAGGTGGCGAAAAAGAAATTTCTGTTGACGTAAGAATTATTGCGGCTACTAACAAAGATTTATTTAAAGAAATTGAAGAAGGTAATTTCCGTATGGACTTATACCACCGATTGAGTGTAATAATTATACACGTGCCTACCCTCAATGAACGCAGTGATGATATACCCGAAATTGCACAAAATTTCTTACAAGAAATTTGCGAAGAATACGGAGTACCGTTGAAAAAATTTAGTGCTGCCGCTATAAAAGCATTACAAAGTTATCAATGGACAGGTAATATCCGCGAATTAAGAAACATGGTGGAACGCCTGATTATATTGAGTGATAAAGAAATTACGGAACAAGATGTGTTGATGAATTCGGGCGCCAACCGCAGAAATATGGGATTTGAAATCGACTCTACTACAAGTACAAACAATTTTGAAAAGTACAATAGTTACCAAGATTTTAAAGACGAAGTAGAGAAAGAATACATCTTACATAAACTCGAAAAAAACGGATGGAACGTAACCAAAACGGCCGAAGAAATGGAAATCCAACGCAGCCATTTGTATAATAAAATTGAGAAATACGGACTGAAACGTTAGTGTGCTAGTATGCTAGTTTGCTAGTTTGCTAGTGAGGGTCCCCACTAGCACACTAGCAAACTAGCACACTATCACACTATCAAAGGTCTTTGACCGAGCCGAAGCCGATTACATCTTTCACAATCATGTTCTCACTAAGTTCGGTAGCTCGAAGCAGTTTAATGTCGCCGAATTTATTTTTTATCTCATACACCGTTTTGCGGAGTTGGTCTTTTCTGCTAGTATCTTCAAATAAGTTTGGATGTACATCTTGAGATTTCATAAAGTTGGTAATGGTAATACCAATACTTCTTATGTCGGTGGTAAACACTGGTTTTGTATGGTGTTTCGTTTCAAATTGATGGATGCGTTCTTTAATCAAATTCATCAAAATAATACCATCTTGTATGGGCTGACCAATCGAAAAATAATCGTCCCAACGTTCCATATCGCCGTAACGTGCAGAAAAACCAATAGTTCTGCAATGTATTCCGTGTTTCACCATTCGTTGTTCTAGGCGCATGCAAAGAGTCATGAACACTTGCTCTATACTTTCAACAGAGCTGCGTTGCTCTCTAGACACTTGCCTTTGTGCCTGCATACTTTTGTACTCATTACTGTTAATATCGAGCTCCCTAAAATTTAAACGGTAATGCCAATAGTATCCTTCTACACTTTTAAATATTTCTCTTAAAACTTGAGGCGAAGTATAGCGCATTTTTAGTGGAGTAGTTATGCCTGCCCGCTCCAATCGCCGCGCTAAATTACCCGCAATACCAGGCAAATCTTGCAGAGATAGTTTAGACAATATTTGGTCAATATTATCGGGAGTAATAACGGTTAAGCCATCTGGCTTTTTAATGTCGGAGCCTAACTTTGCAAGAAAGGTATTGGGTGCAATGCCAATAGAACAACGCAACCAATCGCCCACCTGATCTCGGATATCTGCCTTTATTTTTAAAGCCACTTCCACCGGATCTTTGTACATCAATTTATATTTACTCAGATTTACCACGGCCTCGTCTATACTCTTTGGCAATACATCCTCGGCATAATTACGCAGCACATTCATTATTTTTACATGAAACTCTCTATAGCGTGCGGGGTTGGTTTCTATGGGTACTAACTCCGGGCAAAGTTGCATGGCATCGTTTAAACGCATGCCCGTTTTTACACCTCGTAGTTTTGCTTCTACAGAGGGTGCAATTACACAGCCATACCTGCCTGTATACACACAAACACCCACCGGCCGGCCTCGTAAATAATAGTTCACCTGCTGCTCACAGCTGGCAAAAAAACTATTCATGTCTACAAAAAGTACCCTCGGCTCTAATTGCTCTACTAAATTATTCTGATTCACTCTTCAAAATTGCTAAAAATTTTAGCAAAATCAAAGGAAATAAGGAATAAACTAGCACGCTCGCAGACTAGCATATTAGCATACTATTTCCTATCTTTGCGCGGAATGAAAAATACTAGAAATTTCTGCATTATAGCGCATATCGACCACGGAAAAAGCACTTTAGCCGACCGTTTATTAGAATATACCAACACCATTACAAAACGTGAAGCACAAGCTCAGCTGTTAGACGACATGGATTTGGAACGTGAGCGTGGAATTACCATTAAAAGTCACGCTATACAAATGAACTATGAGCAGAACGGGGAGCAATATGTTTTTAACCTTATTGATACTCCAGGGCACGTAGATTTTTCTTACGAAGTATCGCGTTCTATTGCCGCATGTGAAGGTGCATTATTAATTGTAGATGCTTCACAAGGCATACAAGCACAAACCATTTCAAACTTATACTTAGCCTTAGAGCATGATTTACACATCATTCCAATTTTAAATAAAATGGATTTGCCTGGTGCAATGCCAGAAGAAGTGAAAGATCAAATTGTAGAATTAATTGGCTGTAAAAGAGAAGAAATAATTCCTGCATCTGGTAAAACAGGTTTGGGAGTTGATAAAATTTTAGAAGCCATTGTAGAAAGAGTGCCCGCTCCTGTTGGAGATAACGACGCTCCATTGCAAGCCTTGATTTTTGATTCGGTATTTAACTCCTTCCGTGGAATTATTGCTTATTTTAAAGTAGTAAACGGAGAGATTAAAAAAGGTGATAAAGTAAAATTCGTAGCTACCGGTTCTGAGTATTTTGCAGATGAAGTAGGCGTTTTGCGTTTAAACCAAGAGCCACGTGCGAGTATTAAAACAGGCGACGTAGGATATATTATTTCGGGAATTAAAGAAGCACGAGAAGTAAAAGTGGGCGATACCATTACCCATACTGCTCGCCCAGGCACAGCCATACAAGGTTTTGAAGATGTAAAACCAATGGTATTTGCGGGTATTTACCCTGTAGATACAGATGATTTTGAAGAACTACGTGAGTCGATGTACAAATTACAATTGAACGACGCCTCATTAGTATTTGAACCAGAATCGTCGGCAGCATTAGGTTTCGGTTTCCGTTGTGGATTCTTAGGAATGCTACACATGGAAATTATACAAGAACGTTTGGAGCGTGAGTTTAACATGACAGTAATTACTACTGTACCCAACGTATCGTATAAAGCTTTTACCACAAAAGGCGAAGAAATTCCTGTAAACAATCCATCTGATTTACCAGATCCGAGTAGAATTGATTTCGTAGAAGAACCTTATATCAAAGCAACCATTATTACTAAATCTGAATTCGTAGGATCAGTAATGTCGCTTTGTATCAACAAAAGAGGAGCCATCATCAATCAATCTTATTTAACATCAGACCGTGTGGAGCTTGTTTTTGAAATGCCAATGGGCGAAATCGTATTCGACTTTTACGATCGTTTAAAAACCATTTCAAAAGGATATGCTTCCTTCGATTATCATCAAATTGGATATCGCCAATCTGATTTAGTAAAAATGGACATCCGCTTGAATTCAGAACCAGTAGATGCCCTATCATCGTTAATACACAGAAGCAACTCATTCTCTTTTGGTAAAAAGATTTGTGAAAAATTAAAAGAACTTTTACCTCGCCAGCAATTCGAAATTGTAATACAAGCTTCAATTGGTGCTAAAATTATTGCAAGAGAAACCGTAAAAGCTTTACGTAAAGACGTTACTGCGAAATGTTACGGTGGTGATATTTCTCGTAAACGTAAATTATTAGAAAAACAAAAAGAAGGTAAAAAACGAATGAGACAAGTGGGTAACGTAGAAATACCACAGTCGGCGTTTATGGCCGTACTGAAACTAGACTAAATTGAATTACGAATTACGAATTACGAATTACAGCATCCAATAATTCGTAATTCGTAATTTGTAATTCGTAATTGATATTTTATGGAATTACTCGACGGAAAAAAAGTAGCAGCAGAAATTAAAATTGAAATTGCAAACGAAGTGGCTGAGATGATTGCTTCGGGAAACCGTGCACCACATTTAGTTGCCATTTTAGTGGGTGAAGACGGTGCGAGTGAAACCTATGTAAACAGTAAAGCGAAAAATTGTGCAGAGGTTGGATTTAATTCAACCGTATTACGCTTCCCGATAGAAACATCAGAAAAAACATTACTCAATAAAATTATTGAGATAAATAACGACCCTACAATCGACGGATTAATTGTTCAACTACCATTACCCGATCATATTTCGGTAACCAAAGTGGTAGAAACTATTGATTACAAAAAAGATGTGGACGGCTTCCATCCTATTAATATTGGAAGGATGAATAAGAACTTACCTTGTTATATTTCTGCAACTCCAAACGGAATTATGATGCTCTTAGAGCGTTATAAAATTAATACTACCGGCATGCATTGTGTAGTTGTTGGTAGAAGTAATATTGTGGGTTCGCCCATGAGTATTTTAATGGCCTTAAACTCTGATCCTGGAAATGCAACGGTAACTATTTGCCATAGCCGCACACCAGATATTGCTAGGTATACCAAGGATGCCGACATTG
>JAGVEE010000316.1 GCA_020058405.1 Sphingobacteriales bacterium | reverse complement strand
TTTTTCGGGATATAAAAAATCTCTTTGTGTTACCGTTTCGGTTAAAAAAATATGCTGTTTGCCAAAAAGTGAATCGCTAGAATATTTTTCTTTATCAATCTTACCCTTTACTGAATCTTTTTTATATTGATAGTTTACATTTGTACTGTCTAACGTTTTTATTCTGTTTTTATACATTTTTTCATACAAACTTGAATCTTCTTTACCTGTAAAAACAAACTTGTTGTAAGACATGTATCTAAAAGAACTTAGTTTCTCTGGATTGTTTTTATCTTTATTTTCGTATACTTTTTTAATAATCTTATTCGCCGGATTTTCGCCTGCAATTACTTGTACTTCTTTAATTAAATTCTGTTTTGGGTTCATTGAGAGTGTTGCATCAACACCTGTTTGTAGATTGTATACTACGTTTTCATAACCCACATAATGGAGTTTTATATTGATGGTTTCTCTAGTATAATTTAATACAAACTTGCCATCAATATCTGTTTGAATTCCTCTCGTATCACCTTCGATAGAAATCGCAACAAATGGTAATGTTTTTTTTGATGTTGCATCAATCACCTTGCCTTTAAATTGGTATGTTTGTGAAAATGCATTGTTAAGTAAAAGTATGAATAGTAGTAGAAGGTAATTTTTTTTCATCCTATAGATATTTTTACATAATTAAAATTTAATTCTAATATAATAAATATAGTAACAGCAATTTTATGGAATCAGATAAAAACCCTTGGACCATTACCTCATCAGAAGAAAAGTATGATAACCCTTGGATAAACGTAGTAGAACACCAAGTAATTAACCCCAGTGGTGGCAAGGGTATATATGGCAAAGTTCATTTTAAAAACTTAGCTATTGGTATTATTCCAATTTTCGAAAATGGGGATACCATTTTGGTTGGGCAGTACAGATTTCCACTAAATGCATATTCTTGGGAAATACCAGAAGGTGGTGGTATTATAGGTATTGAGCCTTTAGAGTCTGCAAAGAGAGAGCTTTTAGAAGAGACTGGATTAAGCGCAACAAGTTGGAGCCATTTGCTAGAAATGCATCTTTCTAACTCCGTGAGCGATGAATTAGCGATTATATACCTTGCAGAAGAATTAATACAAGGAGAAGCAATGCCCGAAGAAACGGAACAATTGCAATTAAAAAGAATCCCGCTTACACAAGCTTTTGAAATGGTAATGAAAGGTGAAATTACAGATTCGATGAGCGTAGCTGCCTTGTTAAAATTAAAATTGATGCGATCTTAAATTCGTAACTTAACATTACTTATATTTATTTTCAATAATATTTTTATTTAAATTTAATAATGAAAAAATTACTATTCCTATTTGCAATTATTGCATTCTCAACAAACACTCTATTTGCACAACTTGGTACCGGTTTGCCAGATCGTTTCACTCGAAAAGATAGTTTGCGTGGCACCCTAAGCAACATTAGGAATAATTACGATGTAAAGTTTTACAACTTGGATATTGAAATAGATATTGAAAAAAAATTTATTTCTGGTTTCAACGAAATTACTTTTTTGGCAATTGAAAATATTTCGCGTTTACAAATCGATTTATTTGATAATATGAAAATCAATAAAATTGAGCACAACAATAAATCCTTGAACTACACTAGAGAGTTTAACGCAGTGTTTATCGATTTTAGTAAAACCATTACAAAAGGAAGTGTTTCTAAAATAAAAGTTTTTTACGAAGGGAATCCAATCGTTGCAAAACGTGCACCTTGGGATGGAGGATTTGTTTTCAAAAAAGATAAAAACGGCAATGCTCACGTGGCAGTTGCTTGCCAAGGAACAGGTGCGAGTTTGTGGTGGCCAAACAAAGATCACCAAAGTGATGAGCCCGACAGTATGGCCATTAACATAACTTCCTCAAGCTTATACGAAGAAGTTAGCAATGGTAGATTACGTGCTAAAAAAGATCTTGGCAACGGTTACACTCGTTTCGAGTGGTTCGTTTCTAATCCTATAAATAATTACAATGTAAGTGTAAACATTGCTGATTATTACCATTGGACAGATACCTATACAAGTAAAGTTGATGGTGAAATTTTATCACTTGATTATTATGTTTTAAAGGATGATAAAGAAAAAGCATTAACACAATTTGAACAAGTAAAACCAATGATGGATGCTTTTGAAAAACGTTTTGGTAAATATGCTTTTTATACTGATGGATATAAATTGGTTCAAACACCCTATTTAGGAATGGAACATCAAAGCTGTGTAGCTTATGGCAATGCATTTAAAAATGGATATTTAGGTTTTGATTTATCTGGATCTGGCGAGGGTATGAAATTCGATTACATTATAATACATGAAACTGCACATGAGTGGTGGGGAAATAATGTTACTAGTTATGACATTGCAGACATGTGGATACATGAGGGTTTCGGACAATATTCTGAGGTGGTTTATTTAGAAGAATTATATGGCAGAGAAAGTGCTACTAAGTATTTAAACGGAATTAAAAAAGGTATTGGAAATAAAGAGCCGGTAATTGGACCATACGGAGTTAATAAAGAAGGTAGCGGTGATATGTATCCAAAAGGTGCATTGTTTTTAAATACCTTGAGAAATTATATTAATGATGATAAAATTTGGTGGGACATTATAAAATCTATACAAACAGAATACCGTCATAAAAATATTTCAACCAATGATGTACTTGCATTAATGAATAAAAAATCTGGAAAAGAATTGAAACCAATTTTTGATCAATACCTAAAACATGCAAACTTGCCAGAGTTAATATTGTACACAAAATCAGAAAATAATGCCTTGCTTTTAACGTATCAATGGAAAACAGATGTTTCTGATTTCAATATGCCAATTGATGTATTTATTAATGATGAGAAACAACGAATATACCCTAGTAATACCGTTCAAACTAAACGATATGAAAATGTAAAGTTGGAAAATTTCTCTGTTGATAAAAATGGTTTTTACATTAAGATTTCTCAGAATAAATAAGGTCGTGTTTTACCCATCTAAGCTCGTCGAAACTATATTCTTCATTTAAAATCGCTCTAACTTCATTTAGTGATTTATCTGGATTATCTAATAAACAAGCTTTAATGGGTAAAATTCTATCATTGCTCATTACTTCTTCTACCTTCAACTTGCCCTGTTTTATTAATTCGTATAAATGCGAATGTATGGTACTCGATTTTAAATTTCGTTGCATTACAATTTCATCTATACTTAGTCCATTTTTATATAGCTCAAACGTGGTTTCGTAACTATCGCCTTTTTTAACTTTTGGTTTTTCTTCTGCTTTGTCTTTTTTGCTCTTTTTTACTTTTTCGGTTTTAAGCTTTTCGGT
>JAGVEE010000236.1 GCA_020058405.1 Sphingobacteriales bacterium | reverse complement strand
ACCGCCTTCAAATTCCCAGAAATACGAAGTAACATCTGCACGTGTAGTATAATCGCTAAAAGTATACGCAGTACCTGTACAACCTTCTTGTTTGCGATAAAAATCTGCTAAGGGCACACATGGTGGAGCATTAAATCCATCGTTAGTTCCTGTTGCAAGTAAATTCGCAGGAGAATATAAATTAGAGCGACTGTTTTGAGTTCCGTTCCATACAATATCCATACGTGCTTTTTGCCCATTACTAAACATATTTTGGCAAGAACCATTGGTATAGTCCATGTAATTTTCTGTCATCTCCACCTTATTTCCTGAACATGTAGAAACTTTATTTTGGGGGCAACCAGAATTTGCTGCTGAATGAGGCGGAGTATCTGCAACAAAATCAGTTGCACAAGTACCATCTCCCCAAATATGGCGAAGGTTTAACGAGTGTCCAAGTTCATGAGTTAAGGTTCTACCGTAATTGTTGAAGTTAGTTGTGCTTCCGCAAACGCTGTATTTTAAAAGTACACCGTCTGTTAAATTACTTCCACCCGGAAATTGCGATCGTCCTAGAATTACACTACCTGCAGGTGCACCGCTAATACTCTCCACTACCCATACATTAAAATATTTATTGTTGGGCCAACGGCTAACCGCCTTAATATTATCATCTGCATCATACGTTAAATCTGTTTGTACTCGTACAATTCCATCGGTACAATTACCATTCGGATCTAATTTAGCTAACCTAAATTCGATTTCACAATCGGCTGCAATGGCCTTGTATATTGGGTTTGTAAGATTTGTATCTGAATTCAAACGTTGAAAGTCTTTATTCAAAATTTCTACTTGTTCTAAAATTCTTTCTTTTGCAATATTCTCCACTCCATTGTTATGGAAAATATGAAATACAATGGGAATTATTCTTTTTACTTTTTGGCCTGGCTTATGCCCACTTAGCATCATGGCTTGATACTCTTGCTCTAAAAGTTGTTGGTTTAATATAAATTGAGGGTCTTTCATTTGTACATTTTCCATGTACTCATGCGTAGCACAAGGAATAACTTTAAGCTCTTGAGCTTGTACATTCATGCTAAAGGTAGCAACGAACATTGCTAATAGTAAAAATTGTTTTTTCATTATAAATTATTGATAAATTACATTATTGATAGCAAAAACAGTTCCATTAAACGTTTTCGGTCTTCTTTTTAAAGATATTCGCTTTAGATTCTTTACCTTTTAGTAAACGTTCGATGTTTTTTTGATGTGTAAACATTACAAGTATACAAACAGATATAGCGAATAAAAGTTGGGTCTTGGTAGTAGTTTCGTTAAAAAATAAAATAATGTTTACGGGGAACATAAAACTTGCAAACATCGAACTTAAAGAAACATATTGAGTGAGTAGTAATACAATAACAAACACACCGCAAGAAATCAAAGATGCTTCCGGATGTACTGCTAAAATCATTCCGAATAAAGTAGCAATGCCCTTACCCCCTCTAAAGCCTGCAAATATTGGGAATATATGCCCAATTACTGCGGTTACACCTAATACCAATTGTAAATTTGCAAATGGTACTGTACCTGGAATATAATTACCTACAAAATATACGAGGTTAGTTGCTGTAAAGCCTTTTAAAATATCGATGATCAATACTGGGATTCCTGCTTTTTTACCTAAAATTCTGAAGGTATTGGTAGCTCCAGCATTTCCGCTGCCATATTCTCTAACATCTATGCCATAAAAAGCTTTCCCAATCCAAATTGCAGTAGGAATTGAACCGTATAAATACGATACCAAGAGCGCTATGGAAGTACTAACTGATAACATGGTTGGATGCTCTAAAATAGCATTTTTATTAGCTAATGTGTATTAAATAATGATTAAATGAGTTAAGCTATTGATTTAAACTGCTTTTAAGCTTAAATCTAATGACTTAACAGAATGGGTTAAGGCACCAATTGAAATGCATGTTACACCATGTTCTGCGTATTCTACCACATTGTTAATTGTAATGCCTCCTGATGCTTCCGTTTGGTATAAATCACCTACCATTTCCACGGCTTTTTTCAAGTCATCAAATGAAAAATTATCAAACATAATTCTCAAAAAACCACCTTCTGCAAGTGCCTCGGCTACTTCTGCTAATGAACGTGTTTCAATTTCTATTGGTAAGGTTCTGTTCGTATCTATTAAATATTGTTTAGCATTTCTCAAGGCTTGAGTAATTCCACCTGCGTAATCAACATGATTATCTTTTATCAAAATCATATCATATAAGCCGAACCTATGGTTAAATCCGCCGCCAATTAACACTGCCTCTTTTTCTAGGAAACGTAAACCTGGCGTAGTTTTGCGAGTGTCTAATATTTTGCAGCCGGTATGAGCCACCATGCCCACCACTTTATTTGTATAAGTAGCAATACCAGACATGCGTTGCATAATATTCAGCACCAATCTTTCTGCTTTTAAGATAGAATGTGCACTGCCTTGTACGGTTAACACTACTTGTCCGTAGGTAACGGCATCTCCATCTTTTAAAAGAGTGTTTACATTCAATGATGGATCAAATCGATGAAAGATTTTTACAGCCACATCCACACCCGCAATAATTCCTTCTTCTTTTACGAGTAGTTGAGCTTTATTTTGAGTGCTAGCAGGTATAGTAGAGAGCGATGTATGATCGCCGTCGCCTACATCTTCTAGAATACACAAATCAATAAAATCTGTTAATTGCTTATCAGTATAGTTATTCATGAAAAACAAGAATTTAATAAGCTCGAAAAATAGGAAAAATTATTGAGTACGTTCTTGTTCGAAGCGCATTTCCTGAAGATAAACTCCGGATTCGGAAGTTTTAAGGATAAAATAGATTCTGAATTT
>JAGVEE010000273.1 GCA_020058405.1 Sphingobacteriales bacterium | reverse complement strand
CGTTAGATGGTTTTACCAATGGCACTGGTATTGGTCTACCAGTTTGGTCTACCGCTACAAAAGTGTAAAAGGCTTCATTACTTTTAGATTTGGTACCAGATGGTATATTTTCTGCCCAAACTTCTAAACGAATTTCCATAGAAGAATTGAAAGAGCGAGTAATATTGGCAATAATGGTAACTACATCACCTAATTTAATCGGCTCTTTAAACGAAACATTATCAACAGAAGCTGTAACTACTATTCTATTGCAATGCTTTTGAGCTGTAATTGCAGCAGCTATATCCATTAAATGGAGCAAACGCCCGCCCATTAAATTATTTAAGGTGTTGGTGTCGTTTGGCAAAACCAATTCGTTCATAATGGTTTGCGACTCTGATGGTGATTTAGATATCATTTTATTTTTATTCTGATGCAAATATAACATCAATAGCGTAGGAATATACTTTTTCAGCACGATAATTGTTATATTGTAGCATCCTTTACACATGAAAAAAACAAGCATCACCTTTATACTTCTAATACTCTTTGTTGTGCAATTGCAAGCACAAAAGGTAGGCTTGGTATTGAGCGGAGGTGCAGCCAAAGGCATTGCCCATATTGGCGTGTTAAAGGCTTTAGAAGAAAATAATGTTCCTATAGATTACATAACAGGCACTTCTATGGGTGGTTTAGTTGGTGGTATGTATGCTGCAGGCTATTCCCCATCAGAAATGGAATACATAGTGCTAAGTAAAGATTTCCAAGAATGGGTAGGTGGAAATTTCGAAACAAATTACACTTATTATTATCAGCGCAAAGCTTTATCGGCATCCATTATTTCATTGGGTTTGGGCCTCGACTCTGGATTTCAAGCTAAGTTACGCTCTAATTTGATAAATGATATTCCATTGAATTTTGCTTTGTTAGATTTAACAGCGCAAGCAACCATTAACAGCAATTGGAATTTCGATAGTTTGATGATACCATATAGATGCATGATTGCCGATGTGTTTTCTCAACAACAAATTGCCATAAAAGATGGAAGCTTAGGTGAGGCCATGCGCGCTACCATGACGGTGCCTTATGTGTATCGCCCCATCAGAATAAATGGCAGGTATGTATTTGATGGTGGTTTGTATAATAACTTTCCGGTAGATATAATGGAACGCGATTTTAAACCCGATGTATTAATTGGGGTAAATGTATCATCCAAAACATTTAAAGAATATCCCTTTAAATCTGATGATGAAGTATTGAGTAAGTTATTTAACTATTTGTTACTCTCAAAATCTGATAGTACTACGGTTAAAGAAAATGGAATTTATATACAACCCGATGTTTCTGAAAACAGTGTTGTTGATTTTAAGAACCCCGAATACCTAATGAGATTAGGCTATGAGGCGGCTATGAGTAAAATGCCAGAGATAAAAGCAAAAATTGCCCGAGAACAAACATCAGCACAAAAGAAAAAAATGCGAAGTGCATTTAAAGAACGAAAAGATCCAGTAATTTTTAATGCACTACGTTTTACTGGAGTAAACAATAGGCAAAAAGTTTATTTAAGAAGTGTAATAAAACAAGACTATAATCGCATTAGTTTATACAATGCAAAACAAGGATATTATTTATTAGTTTCCGACCCGAATTTTCGAACTGTTTTTCCGAGAATTGTAAAAACAACTAAGAATTTATACGACTTTGAATTGGATGTAAAACCTGAGCGTAATTTGCAAGCAGAAGTAGGGGGGAACATAAGCTCTAGGCCAATAAATGCAGTGTATTTCGGGCTAGATTATTCGTATTTAAATGCATATAACATAACTGTTAGTACCGATTTTTATTTAGGTAGATTTTACGAATCTGTAGCTCTTTCTACTCGATTAGATTTTGCTTGGAAACGACCCATTTTTATGTCAACTAATTTTGTATACAACCACTGGAATTATTTTAAAAGTTCAAATTTAGTTATACTCGAACCTACTATTAATTTTGTTGACCAATCTGATAAACGCTTGGTGTTTACCATAGGTACTCCTGCAAAACGAAATGGTAAATACATGTTAAAAGTAGGTGGATTAAATCACCGCGATTTATTTAGCCAGACCAATGTTTATAAAGAAGGCGATGAATTAGATCGTAGTACATTTAATGCTTTAAAATACAGTGTCGAGTATGAAAATAATACACTCGATTTAAAGCAGTTTGCAACTTCGGGTCATAAAATGCGCATCAGTTTACAATACATTGACGGGATTGAACGCTACATACCCGGCACCGAATCTATTTTAAACATCCGCAGAAAAGAAATGAGTTGGGTTCGATTTTGTGTAGATTTTGAAAAGTATTATAATGTTTCTGAAAAATATAAACTTGGATGGGTGTATGACATGGTGGTTTCTAACCAACCATTATTTAGTTCTTATCGCTCGAGTATTATTAATGCCACTGCCTTTTACCCAATGTTAGATAGTCGCACGATATTACTCGAAAACTATAGAGCTTTTTCTTATGCTGCAACAGGTATAAAAAATGTGTTCATCATTAATCGTAGTTTCCAAACCAGGTTAGAAATGTACTATTTCCAACCTTATCAGAAAATAATAAACTCAACTACACAAAAAGCAGAACTCGGCAAACCCTTAAACCACCGTTACCTTACGGGTATTGCATCTATAGTTTACAAAAGCCCCGTTGGGCCTATAAGTTTTAATACTTCTTATTATGATGAACCTAAAAACAAATGGTTTTTCTTGTTTAACATGGGGTATTTAATTTTTCAGAGGAAAGCTTTAGAATAGATTTTAATAGGTCACAAAGTACACTAAGTACTCACAAAGGTTCACAATGTTTTTCTTTGTGTAACATAGTGTGCACTTAGTGTACTTTGTGACCTTTAATTCTAATCAACAAAAATCAAGGAGCTAGCAACTGCATTCTCCGCAAAACCAATCTTCGTAGCCGCCCAAATCCCTCTAAACAAACTAGAATTTCTGTAATGATTTAAGTCTTCTTCGGAGTTCCAATGACTGTAGGTATAGTAAATATTCTCTGCATGTAAATCGCGTAGTAATTGCATTTGTATGCAACCGGGGTAGGTTCTTATTTTCTCTGCATTAGCATGAAATACTTCTAAAAAAGTTTCTACTTTTTCTGGCGCAAAAGTCATTTTTACAATTCGTGTAATCATAAGAAATTTATAATAATGGCTTCGCCTGTGTGTAAGCCTAGTAAACTTGCCGCTTCCCCTTTGTTTATGGCTATTTCCAAGTATCCGGTGATTCCATATAAACACAATTTTTCGCCTTCAGGTACATCAGAATATTGCGTATGTATTACATCTAATGTTTCACTTCTTTTAAACAATATACTAAACTTCCTACCTGCACGTGCTGTTTCAAAAATCTCACGTGTAATATTTGTTACCGCATTTTTAAACGAATCAACATAAATTACACTTCCTCTAATTTGATCTTTGTTTATTACCGGTTGTATAATGGTACGAACATTTAAGTGATTTATTTTTCTACCTAAAAATTCCATCGATCCACCCTTTGCTAAATGCACTGCAGATTTAACTAAGATATCTTTAATCGGAAAATGTTTATAATCATCTAAAATCCTCAAATTAATTTTTACAATTTTTTCGATGTCTGCTTCATTCAAAAACAAAGAAAAAATTCCATTATCGGGCCCAATAAAATAATGACCTTTTGCTTTTACCGCCACAAAACGAGCATCCGCTTGGTAAGAATTATCAACACTTACTAAATGCACAGTGCCTTCTGGGAAGTAATGGTAAGCATTTCCGAGGATGAAAGCCGCTTGTGTAATGTTGAATGAGGGTATTTGGTGGGTAATGTCTACAATCTTAGTATCGGGCAAATTGCTTAATATGAAGCCCTTAACAGCAGCAAGGTAAAAATCCTTGAT
>JAGVEE010000326.1 GCA_020058405.1 Sphingobacteriales bacterium | reverse complement strand
TTATACTTGGTTCTAAAATAATTCTGTTGCGTAGGTATTTATATTTAAAGTAAGTAGCTAATTCTGTAGTAAATTGTTGTTGTTGAATAAGCACACCACTTGCATTGGTAAATTTAAAATCGGTTTTAAAACCTAACATATCAATGCCATATTTTAACTCGTCTTTACCATAAAAATAAGTGAAATTTAAACCAGTATTAAAACCATTTATTTCACTAAATCTAGGACTAGTGCTTAATTGAGGTTGAGAAATTTTGTAATTTGAATAAGCGAAGTTTCCATCAATTAATACCGATGAACCATCAGGAATTAATACAAACGACATACCTCCACCAGAACTGTTCCATTTTAAGGCTGCTGGAGCTTCAAAATTCACTTGATCGGTAAAATTAAAACCGAATAAATTTAATTTACTTCCGTTTACTCCGTTGATGGAAACTTTACCATACAAATCATTAAAATTATAAGGTAAGCCAGCGGTATCAACATAACTGTAAACACTTTTCGAAGTAGTTTCTAAATAAGATGTTCTACCAGATAAGATGAACGATGAATTTCCTTTTCCTTCTTTGTATTTAGAAAGCGGGCCTTCTAGTAAAAGCTTAGAAGTAAAAGGGTTGGTTGCTACTTTTCCACTCAATCTTTTCTTATTTCCATCACGCGTTGTAACGTCCATTACTGCAGAAACTCTACCTCCATATTCCGCACCAAATCCTCCCGTATGTACTTCTGCATTTCTAATAATATCGGTTTCGAAAACAGAATATAAACCAATAGAGTGAAATGGATTGTAGATTACCATTCCATCTAAAATTACTTTATTCTGAATCGGTGCTCCCCCTCTAATGTATAATTGACCACCTTGGTCGCCCGTAAATATTACTCCGGGTAATACTTGTAAATATTGTGCTAAATCGGGTTCTCCACCAACAGAAGGTATTTGTGTGATTTGTTTTGGCGTAACTTTTACAACCGATATTTTTGTTTCTGTTTTAGCTTCTGTTTTATCAGCCGTAATTTCTACGTCTCTAAGATTTACCGATCGTTCTGATAAAAATAAATTCTGAGAAAGCTTCTGTCCGGCTTTTAAATTGATATTTACTTTGGCCGTATCGTATCCAAGTCCTGTACTTACTAATTTTATAGCACCTGGTTTTAATTTAGTTAAATTGTAAAAACCATTTACATCGGTTGCTACACCAATGCTTGTACCTTCAATAAATACGTTGGTAAAAATAATGGGTTCACCGGTTTTTTTATCGTAAACAAAACCTCTAATTTCCCCTGTACTAGTTTGTTGTGCGTATGTAAAATTGAAGCCTAAACTTAGCAGCAATACGAGTGTAAAATTTCTAATCATTTTATGCATAAAAGGATGCAATATAAGAGAATGAACTCATATATTCTATTTGCAATAACGATTTTACAATTTTATGATTTATGCAGGATTTTGCCCGCCAGCTAATAAGTATAATACAGCCATTCTTACTGCCACACCATTTTCTACTTGGTCGAGTATAATTGATTGTTTAGAATCGGCTACATCACTAGTTATTTCTACGCCTCTGTTTATAGGCCCTGGGTGCATTACAACAATCTCTTTGTTCAAAGAGTTCAACAATTGTTTATCTAAGCCATACAACGTCGCATACTCACGTAAAGAGGGGAAGTATTTTATATCTTGTCGTTCGAGTTGTATTCTCAACATGTTTGCCACATCGCACCATTCTAAGGCTTTGCGCAAGTCGTATTCTACTTCAACTCCTAAGCTTCTAATGTACTTTGGAATTAAAGTGCTTGGTCCGCATACTTTAACTTTTGCCCCGAGTAATTGCAAACACAGTATGTTAGAGAGTGCAACTCTCGAGTGTAAGATATCGCCTACTATTACTACTTTTTTACCGGCTAAGTCGCCTAGTTTTTCTTTAATTGAGTAAGCATCTAACAATGCTTGGGTTGGGTGTTCATGTGCACCGTCGCCGGCATTTACAATATTTGCTTTTATATGTTTTGATAAGAATACGGCTGCACCAGGGTAGGGGTGTCTCATTACCACCATATCCACTTTCATGGCAAGTATGTTGTTAACGGTATCGATTAATGTTTCTCCTTTGCTAACAGATGAAGAGGATGCTGCAAAATTTACAACATCTGCTGATAATCTTTTTTGTGCAAGTTCGAATGAAAGTTTTGTCCGCGTAGAGTTTTCGAAAAATATATTGGCAATGGTGGTATCGCGTAATGATGGAACTTTTTTAATTGGTCGGTTAATGATGTTTTTAAAATGGTCGGCAGTTTCTAAAATGAGTTGAACATCATTTTCTGTGAGTCCTTTAATTCCTAGTAAGTGTCTTACACTTAATTTCTGCATCGCTTTATTTTTTTTCTATGTCTTTAACTAAAACCACTTCATCTACCCCTTCAGTTTCTTTCCAATTTACAATAACTTTTTCTGATGAAATAGAATCAACCTGCAAGCCAATGTAATCTGGTTCAATGGGTAAATGGCGTGTATATCTTCTATCAATTAACACCAGCAATTCCACCTTTTGTGGGCGACCGAATGCTAACATGGCATCAAGCCCTGCGCGTATCGTTCGGCCAGTATATAAAACATCGTCGATAAGAATTACCTTTTTATTTTCTATGATGAAGTCGATATTGGTTGAGTTTGCAAGTAACAATTTTTCACTGGTACGAAAATCATCTCTAAAAAAAGTAACATCTAAATTTCCTAGTTTGATGTCTTTCTTAGGCATCAAGGCTTTTAAATGTTCTTGAACTCTTTTAGCTAAATAAATTCCACGAGGTTGTAGGCCTATAAGAACTGAATTCGAGAAATCGTTGTGGTTTTCTATTAATTGATGGCAAAGGCGTTTGATGGTGATATCAAATTTCGGATTTCCGAGTATGATGCTTTGCTTCATTTGGACTTTTTATTTTTTAAAGATAGAAAAAATATCAACCCAAAAAAATAGTTTCACGCAAAAAGCGCTAAGTTTTCGCAAAGAACGCAATATCTTTTGCATGATTAATTAAGTTTAATATCAAATAATATTTTGAAAGCTTGTTTTTTAATGAGCTTTATTTTTTCTGCGCTTTTTTGCGAAAACTCCGCGTTCTTTGCGTGAACTATTATTATTGGGAGCTTATTTCACGCAAAAAGCGCTAAGTTTTCGCAAAGAACGCAAATTTTAAAAGGAATATTCTATTTTCAATTATCTGTTGACATTTTTTTATACCGGTTGATATTTGTTA
>JAGVEE010000391.1 GCA_020058405.1 Sphingobacteriales bacterium | reverse complement strand
TGTAACGGTGTTTGAGGGTGATGCAAAAGAGAATTTAGCGTTCGATCAGGAAGCATACGATTATTGGAAAGCCTTTATTGACGAAGACCGGATTCTTCGCGGAAATAAAAAAGATAATTTCTGGGAGATGGGAGATACAGGGCCTTGCGGACCATGTTCTGAAATACACATGGATTGTAGAACCGACGAGGAACGTAAATTAGTTGACGGTGCTACATTGGTTAATAAAGACCACCCTCAAGTAATAGAAATTTGGAACAATGTATTTATGCAATACAGCAGGATGAAGGATGGTTCATTACAACCTTTACCTGCCAAACATGTTGATACAGGTATGGGTTTCGAGCGATTGGTTCGAGTAATTCAGAATAAACAATCGAATTACGATACCGATATTTTTCAACCTTTAATTCAATACATTTCTAAAGCTTGCGGGATTCCGTATGGCAAAGATGAAAAAACTGATATTGCCATGCGTGTAATGTCCGATCATATTAGAGCCATTGCTTTTTGTATAGGGGATGGTCAGTTACCTTCTAATGTGAAGGCCGGTTATGTAATTCGTAGAATTTTACGCCGTGCAGTTCGATATGCTTACACATTCTTAGATATTAAAGAACCCTTTTTATATAAACTTACTGATATTTTAGCAGAACAATTTACTGGAGTTTTTACCGAGATTGTAGAGCAAAAAGAGTTCATTAAAAAAGTAATTATGGAAGAAGAATCTTCTTTCTTAAGAACATTAGCTTCAGGAATTCAGCGTTTCGAGAAGTACCAAGTACACAACAATACCATTGAAGGAGCATTTGCATTTGAGCTTTTCGACACTTTCGGGTTTCCTATTGATTTAACTCAATTAATGGCTTCGGAAAAAGGATGTAAAGTAGATATTGATGGATTTAACAAAGCATTAGAAGAACAAAAAGTTCGCTCTAGGGCTGCAACACTAGTTGATACAGATGATTGGGTGATGTTACAAAATACCGAAGAATCTAATTTTGTTGGGTATGATGAAGTTGAAATTGAATCTGAAATACTAAAATACCGTAAAGTAACGGCAAAAGGCAAAGAGCTTTTTCAGTTAGTATTAAATACTACCCCTTTTTATGCGGAGAGTGGCGGACAAGTTGGCGATAAGGGAACGCTTGTAAATATTAGCAATTCCAAAGATTCGGTAAAAATTATTGATACTAAAAAAGAGAATAACCAAACGATACATATTTGCGAGAAACTTCCAACAGATTTAAATGCTAAGTTTTTAGCTAAAATTGATGTAACTAAACGTGCAGATACTACTAAAAACCACTCCGCAACACATTTAATGCACGCGGCTTTAAAAGAAGTTTTAGGAGCACATGTAAACCAAAAAGGATCATTGGTTAACGAAGAACATTTGAGATTCGACTTTTCTCATTTCGCAAAAATGACGGAGGAGGAAATTGAAAAAGTGGAGGAAATTGTAAACGCTAAAATTGTTGCACAGATAGCATTAAAAGAGCAACGAAATATACCTTATCAGGAAGCGTTGAACTCAGGAGTTACAGCCTTATTTGGTGAAAAGTATGGTGATTTTGTACGTGTAATTACGTTCGACGATATGTTCTCTAAAGAACTATGTGGAGGAACACATGTTAAAAATACTGCTGATATAGCTTTGTTCAGAATTAGCTCCGAATCTGCAGTGTCTGCTGGTGTTAGAAGAATTGAAGCCATTACTTCTACAAAAGCATTGAACTTTTTGAATGAGCAATCGAGGGTATTAGAAAGTTTGAAAGAAATGCTTAAAAATCCTGTTGATATTCAAAAATCATTAGAGCAATTAATAGACGAGCATCAAAAATCAAAAAAAATAATAGAGAAGTTCTTACAAGAAAAAGCAACAAATATAAAAGCTGAACTAAAAAATAAAGTACAATTAATAAACGAAGTGAATTTTATTGCTGAGAAAATAGATTTACAAGATGTTGATTTGATTAAAAATTTATTGTTTGAATTGCGCGAAGAATTACCGAATGCATATATTTTATTGGGCGCAGAGATAGATGCTAAACCACATTTAGCTCTCATAATTTCTGAAGATTTGATGAAAGAAAAAAGTTTGAATGCTTCTAACATAATTCGCGAATTAGGAAAAGAAATACAAGGAGGTGGAGGAGGCCAAGCCTTTTTTGCAACAGCAGGTGGTAAAAACGTGGATGGATTAACAAATGCCATTAAAAAGGCAAAAGACTTTATTAACTAATGGTATACGCATTTGGCAAATATTTATTAAGATTGGGAGCGGAGTTCTTCTTTTCTAAGCATCATATCAAAAGCTTCGAAAAGTTAAGAACAAACAAGCCATTAGTAGTTTGCTCAAATCATGCATCTGCACATTTAGACGGAATATTAATCATGATTTTCTCTCGTCGCAGATTCCATGTTTTGGTGCGTGCTGATATTTTTAAAAAGAAGTGGGTAGCAAACTTATTAGCGAAAATTAATTTAATTCCTATTTATAGAATTAGAGATGGATTTAATAACCTCGAAAAAAATTCGGAAACATTTGATCGTTGTTATGATATTTTAAAGAACAACGGGGCGATTATTATTTTTCCGGAAGCCAATTGTGAAGCAGAACGTAAACTCAGGAAGTTACATAAAGGAGCTGCGAAAATTGCCATGATGGCCGAGGAGCGTTCGGATTATAAGTTGGGTGTAGAAATGGTTACTGTTGGAATTACGCAAGAAAAAATTACAAGTTCTGGAGGCAGAATTTTCTTGGAAGCCTCAGATCCATTCAGTTTGCAGCCTTACTTTAATACGTATCAGCAAAATAATAACAAAGCCTTAAATGAAATTATTAACGACGTAGAGCAAGATTTACGCAAGGTTTTGCCAGTTGTAAATAACACAGAAGATGAATATTTATTTGAGCATTTAGTTACTCGAAAAAATAACATCGACCAGTTAGAAACTTGGAAAACTACCGCCAAACTTGTGAATAATTCTGATGCCGAATTGAAGAAAGCCGTAAGTTCTGCCATTTATGACTTTAATAAATACTTGTTTAAAAATGGAGTTGATGTAAACATCGTAGAGCAATTAAAAAGTGTTCCCAGGGCAAAACGTTGGTTAAAATTAATTGTTCCTTTTATTGATGTAATTGCTTTGTTTCCATTTTTTGCAATAGGTTTTATTTTCAATTATTTTCAGTTTTTTATCCCTAAAAAATTAACAAGGAAACTATTTAAAGATGTATGTTTTATTAATGGAACACACTTCGCTATTACGACATTTCTATTCTTTTTCAGTTATATTTTTTACATAATACTATTAAGTTTATATGTGAGTTTAATCTCTGTAGTTATTGGAATAATTGTAATTGCCACCTGTGGTATTGTAAGTTATTATTATCGATAAAGGTTTTTTTATCTTTTAAAATGCATACGATATGAAATGGCTGGTAACAAGAAAAGAAAAGAATGGAATGCACAATATCGTATACTATCTTCAGAATTAGCAGAATGGGTACAGAAATAACCCTCAATTTAATACCTTTGTAATATGTCAAATACAATTTACGATCAATACGAAACGGTTGTTGGTTTAGAGATACACGCACAATTATCAACACTTAGTAAAGCATATGCTGCAGATTCTGCTGGCTTTGGCGACGATCCTAATACAAATATTAGTGCCATAACACTTGGTCACCCGGGCACCTTACCAAAGGTAAACGAACGTGTAATAAACTTTGCAGTAAAAATGGGCTTGGCTACTAATTGCGAAATTCGTTTAGAAAATGAATATGCTCGTAAAAATTACTTTTACGCCGATTTACCAAAAGGATATCAAATAACTCAAGATACAACACCAATTTGCTATAAGGGCCATTTAGATGTTAAACTAAAAGACGGTTCGGTAAAAAGAGTAGGAATTACACGTATTCACATGGAAGAGGATGCTGGGAAAAGCATCCACGATCAGGATATATACGATTCTTTAATCGATTTAAACCGTGCCGGAGTACCATTAATTGAAATTGTGTCGGAGCCAGATATACGTTCTTCTGAAGAGGCTGGAGCTTATTTAACCGAAGTAAGAAAATT
>JAGVEE010000106.1 GCA_020058405.1 Sphingobacteriales bacterium | reverse complement strand
TCGGAAAATATTGCATAAATTGCTATTCTAATTTTACTCTTATGAATAAAGCATTACCTAATTTGACGCTCAAACCACTTACTTTTTTATTGGTAATGGTTGCATTGATGTTGAACAGTATTTCGGTTAATGCCCAATATTGTACACCACCGCACACTTCGGCTACACCTTGTATTTCGAGCGTAGTGTTTGCAACAATTAACAATTCATCGGGTGCGACTTGTGCAGTGCCCTCGTACACGAATTACCCTACCAGTGCTTTTACAGCTGTGCTTACAAAGGGGCTTACGTATAACATGAGCGTAGTTTCTACAGGAACAAGCAATAACAAAATTTCGGTTTGGATTGACTACAATCAGAACCAAGTTTTTGAAGCAAGTGAATGGACAAGAGTGTATGATGTTGGACAAACAGGAAACGTAAATATTACGATTCCACAAACCGCATTATCAGGAAATACAGGCATGAGAATTCGTTCTAGGCTGGCATCTTCGCCTAACGAAGCTATAGATGCTTGTACCTCATTTGGAGGGGGCGAATCGGAAGATTATACAGTGACTATTATGGATGCATTTCCATGCGTTTCTCCACCTACGGCAGGAACAACTATTGCATCATCAACTTTTATATGTCCAAACACAACGTTTAATTTATCAATGCAAGGCAATGCATTTGGAACAGGCATGACCTACCAATGGCAAAGCTCAACAGATAGTGTTGTATGGACTGACATGACAGGTTTTACCTCTTTAACAGCAACGGCACAAATAACTACTGCGCCAATGTTTTTCAGATGTGAATTAACCTGTAATTCTATAAAGGCAGCCTCAACTGCGGTTAAGGTAAGACCAAGATCTTTGCTACCAGGAGGAACTTATACATTAAACGCAACACTACCCAATTCGGCAACAAATTTTAATTCTATTTCAGAATTTAATGCAGCTATAAACTGTGGTATAACAGGAGCGATAACGTTAAATGTAAATCCAGGTACTTATGTTGGTACGTTGAGTTTAGTAAACTTATCGGGTACAAGCAGCATAAATACGGTAACAATTAATGGCAGAGGTGCAAAACTAATTGATACTTTAAAAACAGGGAAACCAGACTTTATTGTACAAATAAGAGGAACAAATTATGTTACCATAGATAGTTTAACAATAGAAGCTCATAGTACCTCAACAAAAGGATTTGTAGTTTCTATGGGAGCAGCAAGTTTTAATACCATTAAGAATTGTAAAATAATTGGAAACCAAACAGACGCGGCAGCAACAACTTTAGGAGGTATCATACTTTCTGGCGCAACAAATTCTGCCACCACTGCCACTACTGGCTCATATAATACTTTTGAGAATAATGATATAAGTGGAGGTTACTATGGAATGATGTTATATGGTACAACTACCATTGCCAATATGAAGGGTAATATTGTTAGAAACAATACTATTAGAGATTACGCTTATTATGGTATGTATTTGTTTGGAGTTGATAGCACTCAAATTATAAGCAATGATTTTCATCGTAAAAACAGAGCGGTAGTAGCTACTATACATTATGGTATTTATTCTGCTGGTGCAGCACAACGTTATTTAATAAAAGGAAATAAAATACATGATATGTTCCAAGCGGGTAGTTCGGCTACTTTTTATGGAATATTTTGTACAGCGAACGATGCAACTGTTGGCACAGAAAATATTGTAGCAAACAATGCTATTTATAATGCAAATTCAACAGGATCACAATACCCAATTTATAATACAGGTTCTGATCATTGGAAGTATTTTTACAATACTGTTTTAATAGACAACCCAACTGCAACAGCTGGCTTGTGTTATGGCTTTTATCAATTAACACTCGCTACGGGTATAGAATTAAAAAACAATATATTTTCAATTAGCAAAGGCGGCTCTGGAGCTAAATACTGTATGTATTTTGGAACAGCTACCACTATTCCTAATACGAATTATAACGATTTATATGTAAACACAACGGTAGCAGGAACGGGTGTAAAAAATGTTGCTTTCCATGTAGCAGCTAGAGTAACTTTAGCTGATTGGCAAGCATATTCATCAAGCGTTTACGATCAGAACAGCGTAAGTGTAGAACCTTCTATTTCTGGTTTGGCAGTTGATGATGTAAAGCCAAACGCTGCAGCATTAAACGATGCGGGTGTAGCAATACCAACTGTTTTAGATGACATAAAAGGAAACCTAAGAAGTGGAACTACTCCAGATATAGGTGCGGTAGAATTTACTCCGGCGAATGACGATGCAGGTGTACTTGCAATTGTTTCGCCAAAAGGTGTATGCCCAGGACTTGCAACGGTAACAGTTAGAGTTAAAAACTTTGGTATAAGTACTCTTAGCTCAGTAAATGTTAATTGGTCTATTAATGGAGTAAACCAAACGCTGTATTCTTACATCGGATTGGTAAATTCTGGCGCAGATACGATGTTAACAATAGGAACATTTAACGTGGTTGCAAACACGCCATACAACTTAAAAATTTGGACGAGTAATCCGAACAACGGAGCAGATGCAAATGCAGTAAATGATACAATTAGATTAAATGGATTACGTACTGGTTTAACGGGTACAGTAACCGTTGGTGGATCTGGTGCAGATTTCGCAGACTTACAAACATTGTCAACTTTTTTATCATCGAATGGAATTTGTGGTAATACTATTGTAAATGTAAATGCTTCTGCAGGACCCTATACAACTGGTATATCCTTACAAAATGTATTAGGATTATCGTCAACAAGTACCTTGATAATTAATGGCAATGGTTCGGTTATAAACACCACTACCAATGGTATTGTGTTAAACAAAGCAAGTTATGTTACTATAGATAGTTTTAATGTAAACGTAAATGGAGCTTCTGGTTTTGGTATCCATATTATGGAAGGAAACTATAACGTGATTAGAAAAAATAGAGTAAACATTGGTCACGATAAAACAGCTACAGGATTTTCTGCAATGACGCTAAGCGGAAGTACAACTTCTGCAACTACAGCAGGTCTTTTTAAATACAATGTGATAGAAAACAACGTATTTAATGGAGGATATTATTTATTATCTATTTGTGGAAATTCAGCAGATTTAACTTCGGCAGTGGGTAATGTGGTAAGAAACAATAAGCTAATAAACACTTATATATATTCAGTTTATTCTATTGGAACAGATAGTTTGATATTTGAAAATAATGATATAAACAGAGCAACTAGAACAACAAACATTACTACTTTTTATGGTTCGTTCTTTACAACAGGAACACGAAATTTAAGATTCAGAAATAACAAAATACATTCGCCATACCCAGTTGGATATATAGGTACTGCAACATCGTATTTAATTTATACTACTGCAGATGCACCGGTTGGAAGTGAAAATATACATTCTAATAATGCAGCCTATAACATTGGTGGATCTGGTTTAGTATATGGTATATACTCTCCAGGATCTGATGGTTCTTGGTTCCATAATAATACGATAGATATTGGTGGAAGTGGAGCAGGAACAGTATATGCAGCTTTCCAAACTACTGCAGCTACCAACGTTCAATTTATAAACAACTCGTTTAACATAAACAGAATAAGTGGTACAGGAACGAGAATTTTATTAAACCTTGCAACAAATACAAGTACGGTTACTTCAAATTATAATCACTTCAATGGAAATGCAGGCGTTATTTACGGACAATGGGGAACTACACAAGGTGCAACTTTAGCAGCATGGAAAGGAGTTAACACAAGTTTGTTTGATCAAAACAGTATAGATGGAAACCCGACTTTTAACGGGATTAAAAACGTAATTCCAAAAGTTGGTTCACCATTAGTTGCAGCAGGAACACCATTAACAACGGTTACTACCGATTTACTTGGAGTAGCTAGAAGCACTACTGCACCTACAATTGGTGCGTATGAAAACGCTGGTGATTTTTCTGGACCAACAATTACCTTTGCACCAATATTGAATACATTAAGTACAAGCAATTATACTCTTACAAATTTTGCTAGTATAGTAGATTTAACAGGAGTGGATACTTCTGCAGCAAACAGACCAAGATTATATTACAAACTAAGTACAAATGCAGATACGTATGTTGACAACACTTCTGCTACAGATGGTTGGAAATATGTAACGGCAACGAATACAAGTTCACCATTTGGTTTTACGATTGATTACAGCAAACTAAATACTGCAGTTGCGGTAAACAGCCAAATACAATATTTTGTAGTAGCGCAAGATTTATCGGGAGCGGCTTCTATAAATGCACCCTTACAATTAACAGACGACCCTGCGAATGTTAACTTAACTGCAGGAAACTTCCCTGTGTTAGGTGCGCCGAACGTGTATAGAATTGCAAATACTATTTCGGGAACATTTGTGGTGGGAACAGCAGAAACCTATAAATCTTTATCGGGCAATGCAAGTATATTCGAACACATCAATAATAATATTTTATCTGGTGATGTAAACATTGTAGTAAAAACAAACTTATCTGAAACGGGATTACATGCATTAAATGCATTTGCTGAAGTAGGTGCTGGTGGATATAAAATTACCATTCGCCCAAATGCAGATACCTTAAGAACAATTTCAGGTTCTTTTGTGGGAGGTTTAATTAGATTAAACGGAACAGACAGAGTATTAATAGATGGAAGCTTTAACGGATCGGGTAAATTCTTAAGATTTGAAAACTCTTCAGCTACGAGTGGCACTGTAGGTATTCAACTAATAAGTTTAGGCGATAATGCAGGTGCAACTAATATTGAAATTAAAAACTCAATTGTGTTAGCGGGAACTGCAGGAAATGCCATTCCTATTCATATTGGAGGCTTAACAATTCCGTATTCTCCGGGAGCTTCAAATAATAAAATCAAAATTATTAATAATACGATTTTAAGAGGATCTGTTGGTATTTTCAGTGGATCTGTAGCTGGCTTTGAAAACGATAGTTTGTTAATTGAAGGAAACACCATCGGATCTGATGTGGTTGGAGAGCAATTACGTTTATACGGAATGGCATTAGAAATTCAAAAAAATGCTAGAGTACATAATAACGTAATTAAAAATATTAATAATACGGGAGCACAACAAGCTTGGGGCATTGCTTTGTATGATGGATTTTTAAACGGTCAAGTAACTAATAATAAAATAGAAAGAGTTACTGGTTCTGGAGCATTTGGCGGTAGAGGAATTGAAATAATTTCTGGCAAAGCGAATGATAACATAACGGTTGCAAATAATTTTATTGCCGATATGAGAGGTGGTAGTTCAACTAATTTGAACACAACTGGAAATGTTGGTATTTCTATTATCGCAACAGGAGGTGTAAAATTATATTACAACTCTGTAAGTTTAAATGGAAGCGTTGCACAAACAACAACAGCTCCACATATTAGTGCTGCATTGCATGTGGGTACAGGAGCTAGATTATTAGATATCAGGAACAATAGTTTTTACAACCTTACAACGAACCCATCAGATACCTCATATGCTTATGCATTTTATTCTGAAGTTGGTGATACGGCATATAGTCAGTTTAACTACAACAACTATTACGCAAGTGGTGCACAAGGAAGATTAGGTTATTTGAATGGTGATTTATTAAATTTAGCAAGCATTGTAACAGCAACTAGTAAGAATTTAAATTCGATAAATTTTAATCCGAATTATAATTCTAATATAGATTTACATGCACAGGGAGTAGCTTTATATCAAAAAGCAACACCAATTGCAGGCATTACAACAGATATTGATGCACAAACAAGAAACACAACTTTACCATGTATAGGTGCTGATGAGTTTTTACCTCCAGCATCTGAAATAGAAGTTACAGATATTTTATATCCTATTGGTAATGTAGTATGTGGAATTCCAAACGATAGCATTGTAATAGTTGTTCAGAATTTAGGAACGGCTACTCAAACAAACATAAGTTTAGGTGCTATTATTACTGGAGGATTAAATACAAGTATGAATTTATCGAAAACAATAAGTTTAGCACCAAACTCTAAAGACACTGTTACGATAAGTTCTTATAATAGCAGCTTAGGTGCTGGCGTAATAAATATTAAAGCTTACGCAAAAGTAACTGGCGATGCAGAAGCAACAAACGATACAATTAGTAAAAACACGACTATTTATGCAGTGCCTGCTAACCCGGTATTAAGTGTAATTTCGCCAGCATGTTCTGGTGGACCGGCGATGGTATTTGCAAACTCACCTGCAAGTATATCATGGTATGCGAATGCCACAGGAGGAACAGCAATTTCTACTAATGATACGTTAACAACAGGTCCAATTAATACTGCTACTACATTTTATGCAGAAGCAACTACGAGTACCATACAAAATTATATTGGTGGTTTACCTGCACAATTAGCAGGAACAACAGGAGCGGGAACAACCAATTTTGGAATTGTGTTTGATGTTTTAAAACCGGTAACCCTACAAAAAGTAACGGTTTATCCGGTTGCGTCATCGGCTGGAGTTTCTGGAACGGTTACAATTGATGTAATAAATTCTGCGAATGTTGTTTTACATACCGCAACAGTAAGTGTTATTGGTAACCCTGCAGCAGCAGCAGCAGCAGCGCCACAAGAAGTAACCTTAAACTTTAATTTATTACCAGGTACAAATTATAAAATCAGACCGGGTGCAAGAAGTGCAAACATTACAGGTTTATTATTCGAACCAGCTGCAACGGCACCAGGAGGAAACTACGGTTACCCAATAGTGGTACCGGGAGTTATTTCTTTAACCACAAGTACATTAACTGCAGCGCCTACAAACACGGCTAGAAATGATTTATACTATTATTTCTACAATTGGAAATTGAGCGAAGGCCAAGCAGGTTGCCCATCGGCAAGAATGCCTATTACTGTAGTACCAACATCTGGCCCTGCTGGTTCTGGTGTGGCACAATCCACTCCATTTACCGGAGTGTTTAATGCAGGTACCTTGCTGAATGCAGACGCGGCATGTGTGAGTGATACTTTAACGTATTCATTAACGGTTCCAACAGGATTTAACTTAGCAGGTTTAGGAACTACATGGAATGTGATAAACCCAATGGTAAAAACACTTGGCGGCGCAACACCAGTAGGAGCAATAACCATGAATGGCTTAAGCTTACAATACATAGCAGCAGCAGGTGACAAGGATAGTACATTAATGTTTACTGCAAGAGTTAGAAACTTAAGCACAGGTTGTGATACTATAATTACTAGATATTTAAAAGTATTTGGTACCCCAAGTATTAACTTAGGTAACGATCAAAGTATATGTGATGGAAGCGTGTTAACCTTAGATGCTGGCCAAGCAAGTACCTACTTGTGGAGTACAGGCGCAACCACACAAACCATACAAGTGAGTGCAACTGGAACCTATTCGGTAGTAATAACTAACGCAGCAGGTTGCGATGCAACAGATGCAATAGTGGTAACTACAACACCAAGCCCAAGTGTAAACTTAGGAGCAGATGTAAGTTCATGTGTAGGTACTCCAGTAACCTTAGACGCAGGAAACTCTGGCGCAACATATTTATGGAATACTGGTGCAACCACACAAACCATACAAGCAAGTGCGAATGGCATTTACACGGTAACGGTTACGATTGGAAGCTGTACAGATATAGATACGATACAAGTAAACTTTAATGCATTACCTGTAGTATCATTAGGAGCCGATGCAGAAATTTGTACAAGTGATACAATTACCTTAAACGCAGGAAACGCAGGATCAACTTATTTATGGAGCACAGGTGCAACCACACAAACCATTAGAGTAAGTAATGCAGGAACGTACAGTGTTACAGTAACAAATGCAAACACATGTGTGAATACAGATGCAATAGTAATTACAAACAAAGCAGTACCAGTATCAACCTTTGCAACCACCGCATCAAACGGGCAGTCGGTAACCTTCTTGGCTACCACAACATCTGGCCTACAGTATGCATGGAACTTTGGTGATCCAACCTCTGCTGCAAATACTTCGCAATTAGCAAACCCAACCCACGTGTTTACTACACCGGGTAATTATACAATTACTTTAACAGTTACAAACGTAGCAACTGGTTGTAGATCTACAACATCAGAAGTAATTGTGGTAACTGGCTTAGGAAACGATTTTGCTGAAGTGTTTAAATTAGGTGCAGCGCCTAACCCATTTGCTGGTCAAACATTAGTTTCTTATGTGTTACCAGAAAATGCAAACAACGTAACGTTAGAAGTTTATGATATGATTGGCAGAAAAGTGGCAAGCATCTTAACAGATGAATCTCAGGCTGCTGGTATGTACACATTCAATTATAAAAACGAAGATTTACAAACCGCTTCAGGTGTGTACATGGTACGTTTAACCGTTGATGGAAATGTTGCTTACATCAGAATAGTTGATGTAGCTAAGAACTAAAAATTCAATTAGAATAGATTTTGTTAAAAATTAAAAAGGAGTCCCCCAGAAAGGGACTTCTTTTTTTTGCAATACTCAATAAAATTTGGTTAATTTAATATCTAATTCAAAAACCATGAACCAACATTTAGATCGTATTGATGTAGAAATATTAAAAATATTGCAAGTAGACTCAACGAAAGCAATAAAAGATATTGCTAAAGAAGTTGGTTTGTCTGCTACCCCTACTTACGAAAGAATAAAAAGATTAGAGAATGATGGCTATATTAAAAAATATGTGGCTGTTTTAGATGGAATTAAACTTGGCTTAGATATTGTGGTTTATTGTAATGTAACCCTGAAAGAGCAAAGTAAAGATGCTTTAATTGATTTTGAAACAGCAGTTTCAAATTTACCAGAAGTACTAGAAGTAACGGGTTTGTCGGGAAATTACGATTACATGTTAAAAATTGTATCACCAGACATCCATACCTATAATAATTTTTTGATGAATAAATTTTCAACAATTCCTAATGTTGGGCAATTTCATAGTAACATTATGTTGGGCGAAGTTAAATCGAATAGTCCACTCCCATTGGACCATTTGTTGAAAAAATAACCCAAATTGGCTTAAACAGTCCATTCTTGGAATAAGTAAATCTTATATTCAACTGTTATTTGGTTGTTTTAACCAAACAAACTTGTTTTTTTGGTTAATATTATTTAAACTTGAATTCACATCTATATTTTTAGTGCATTGGTTAAATATTTTACACATTAAAAAACATACCGATTATGTATAATTCTACTAAGCAAATTTTGGGAACATTAGCACTAAGCATTTTGCTTATTGTAAGTGTTTTTGTGCAGACCAGTTTTGCACAAAATCCACCTCATTTTAAAGGTGGTACAGGTGGAACAGCGAACTCGTTTCCGTTTCAATCAACCACCTCCAATAAAGTACAGTGGTTATATTTTCCATCCAATTTTCCTACGGCAGTTGGCAAAGGGAAAATAACGAAATTGTATTTTAGAACCAGTTCAGCGTCTACCACTCCATTCGTTTACACGAATTTAACGGTTAAGATGGGTTATACTAACTTAACCACATTTACTAGTGGTCCGTTTGTAACGGGGTTGCAAACTTGCTTGAGTGCAGCAAGCTATACCATACAACCAACGGGTGCTGGTAATTGGATTGTTATAGATTTAACCACACCCTTTATATATGATCCTACTAAAAACTTTTTAGTAGAAGTTTCTCAAACAGCATATACAACTGGTTTCTCTGTATATCAACAAGCAGATCCAGGAAATAGAAGATTATATGGATTGGTAACCAGTCCTACAGGTACTGCAGGTGCAGGAGGATTAGCTGATTTGGGTTTTGACTTAAATCCACTATCCTTTAATGATGCAGGTGTTACTAAATTAGATTCGCCAGGAACTTTTTGTAGTGGAACTACACAAAATATTTATGCAACTATTAGAAATTTTGGTAATAACCAAGTAACATCTGTAAATATTAATTGGAGTGTTGACGGGGTAGCTCGTCCGGTAATACCTTATACTTCAACTTTAGATACCATTAATGGAACAGGGTCTACAAATGCTTCTGTTAACCTAGGTTCGGTTGCTTTTCCAACATCAGCAGGAAAAACAATTAAGGTTTGGACATCCTCTCCAAATGGAGTATTGGATACCGTAACATATAATGATACCATAACAAAAATAGTGAAACCATCGTTATCTGGAACTTTTACAGTAGGCCCAGTAGGTAGAGATTATACAAGCTTAGGTGCTATTGCAAGCGACTTATCGAATTTTGGCGTATGTGGTCCGGTGGTAATTAATGTTGACAGTGCAACTTATACAGGTAAAGCCAGCTTTAACAATATTGCAGGTTTAAGTGCGGTAAATACCTTAACCATTAATGGTAACGGTGCAACTATACAACACCTATCAGATGCAAACGACCCAACATCATATGTAGTTTCATTAGCAGGCGTAAGTTATACTACGTTTAGAAATTTTAAAATAAAATTAGATGCTGCTTCTATTAAAGGTTCTGCCTTACATGTGGGAGCCTCTAACAATTGTATTATTGAAAACAATAAAATAGAGGGGGATGCTAATAATACAACCACAACCTTTTTCGGATTAAACATTTCTGGAAATGCGGGTGCTGCTTCATCGGGTGCAGTTATAACCAACAATATTTTTAGAAACAATGAAATATCTGGAGGTTACTACTCTTTATATTTTTATGGTGTTTCTGGTGCTGCGGCATCTACCACTGGCAACAGAATTGAAAACAATATAGTACGAGATTATTATTTGTATGGTATTTTTGTTGGCTATGCAGATAGTTTACAAGTTATTGGAAACGATGTACATCGTTT
>JAGVEE010000264.1 GCA_020058405.1 Sphingobacteriales bacterium | reverse complement strand
TGTTTGAACCGAGTTATCTTGTCGGGCTTGCCAGTGCAACAGGGGCGCAAATGCGTGAGGGGGCAATTAAAGGCATGTCTCCCGAAGAGTTTGATCAAACTCTCGATGCGCTTGGTGCTCGAATTGAAACACAATTTGGAGATACAGCAGCAGGTACAATGTTTACTGCATTTACAGCAATAGCACCTGTGTTTATTAAAATTCTACCATCAAGTTTAACACCAGCGGTTAAATTACTTTGAGCAGCATTGTTACAAATAATTGTTCCTTTAAATTCAGAATAATCATTTATGTTTAAAGCACCTTCTATTTTCCAATAAACATTTTCTGCTTTAGCACCATTAATTAAAATTACTTTAGCATAAGTGCTAGTTGAAAAAGCACCGTTTACTTTTAAAACAAATACTGCATCAGTATTTCCTTGAGCATCTAAGTATAGAGTGTCTGTAAAATTTGTTGCTGCGTTTAATAAATAAGTATGAGGAGTTAATACTAAGTTATGTCCGAATTGTGCAGGGTACAGCAATTCAATGTCATGTCTAAGCGTATTTAAGTACGTATAAGTCACTAATAAATCTGCAGTAGCGTTTGACGTAGAAACGTTTGGTATAAGGTGTAGCGTTCCTGTAATAGTTAATGGATCAAAACCAGATACAGCACCGTTGTTACTTCCAACGTCGCCTGTAATGTTAGATACACCAATGTTAGAAATAGCACCGTTTGCACTAAATAATGAATAACATTCTGATTTACCTAATGTTGGAGCTACAGGGCCCGTTAAAAGCACACTTCCGCAACCAATAGGTTTATCGATAAGTACACCACTAATGGTAATTGCACCTGTTGTTGATAAAGCACGGCCTTCTAAAGTATCACCTACATTCATTTCGATAGCAGCATTATTTGCTATAATAGTTCCTACCATTGAAGTATTGGAAGCTAAACTTACTAATCCTTCAATTTTCCAAAATACATTACAAGCTAATGCACCGTTTACTAAACGCACTTTAGATCCTACAGAAGATGAAAAGGGACCACCAATTTGTATGATAAATACAGCGTTTGGATCTCCTTGAGCATCTAATATTAAATTTAAGTTTAGCGTTGCAGCTGAAGGGATAGAATATACACCTGGTACAAATACTAACCCATTACCCATTAATGATGAAGGGAAAAAAGTTGGGATTGCTGCGTTTAATGCATTGTAAGCAATTAATAAATCCGTAGAAGCACCAGCACTTACACTGTCGCCATCATGCATTACACCATTAACATTGCCAAAAGCAGTGCTTGAACCATTGTTGGTACCAACATTACCTGTTATAAAAGAATTTCCTGTATTACTTATAGGACCGTTAGAGCTAAACAAAACAAAAGCTGCAACTTTCCCCAAATTGGGAACTTGTGCAATGCTAATAAAAGGTAAAATTGTAAAGAAAATAAGAATTGTTGTTAATTTTAATTTGTTCATATTGTTGTTATTTGGTTTAATTTTTTAATACACAAAGGTTATTGTAATTTTTAGATTAATACATACACATTAACTTCTAAATGTTACATAAATCCTATAAAAAAAATAGTTGATTTACTAATAAAATTAGATGTACTTTGCATTATGCTATTATATATAAAGTACATGGTGAGCCTTCGTTGTAAGATGATGGTGAAAGAAGAGCTTAAGAAATTAGGGATGCGATATGTATTTGTAGATTTGGGTGTAATAGAAATATTAGAAGATATAACACCAGAGCAACACGATCAATTGAAAATAAACTTATTGAAATCGGGCTTAGAATTATTAGATGATAAGAAAAGCATCTTAATTGAGCGTATTAAAAATGTAATTATTGAAATGGTACATTACATGGATGAACTACCAAAAGAAAACTACTCAGACTATATTAGCGCTAAATTAGATTATGATTATACTTACTTATCGAATATATTTTCGGAAGTAAAAGGAATAACTATACAACAGTTTATTATTATACATAAAATAGAAAAAGTAAAAGAACTTTTATTGTATGATGAATTAAGTTTAACTGAAATTTCTTATAAATTACACTATAGTAGTGTAGCACACCTTTCTAACCAGTTTAAAAAAATTACTGGGCTCTCCCCTTCTTTCTACAAACAGCTAAAGTCTAAACGCAAGCAAACGCTTGAGCAAATGTAATTTTTTTTATAAAATTATATTATTTGTTGATGTGAGATTTGTATAACAAGCAATTCTTAATGTGTAACTTTTAGTTTCTTATTACACTCACCTTTGATGTAAGAACATTCGAGATGAATAATACTGAAATTGTAGAAGTCGATAAAGCAAAAGTTTTCATTATTGTTGAAATAATTGAATATGTTCCTAATTCAGTTGTAATAAAAACAATCATAAAAAAAACTACTGGAAATGTTAGTGTAGTATCATTTGATACTGGAGAGGCCCTGAGTTCTAAAATATCACCATTTGATACGTTTATACAAGTTATAGACGGCAAAGCAGAAGTTAATATAGATAATGCATCTAACATCTTAAAAGTTGGTAAATCAATTATTATACCGGCTAATACAACACATGTATTCAAAGCTAATGAGCGCTTCAAAATGATATCAACCATTATAAAAAGTGGTTACGAAGATTAACAAATAAAAATTAAAATATATGAAAAAATCAATTGTAAGTATGGCTAGTGCATTATTATTAGTAGGTGCATTTAGTATGGGATGTAACAGCTCTACAGAAAAATTAAAAGATGCAAAAGAAGATGTAGTAGAAGCAGATGCTGAACTAGAAAAGGCAAAAGCAGAGTATTTAGAGGATATGAAAACTTACAGAGCTGAAGCAGCAGAAAGAATTTTAGAAAATGAAAAAAGCATAGCTGAATTTAAAGCTAGAGTTGCGAAAGATAAAAAAGAAGCAAAAAGCGAATACAACGAAAAAATTGCCGATTTAGAAGCAAAAAATACTGACATGAAAAAGCAATTGGATAATTACCAAGATGACGGCTTTGAAAAATGGAAATCGTTTAAAACAGAGTTTGGAAAAGACATGGATTCATTAGGTAATGCTTTCAAGAACTTAACCATTAAAAATAATTAGTAAAAACAATAATTAGTAAAAACAATAATTATGAAAAAAATAATCCTAACAATGATATTACTAAGTTCAATAGGACTTAGTAATATTTATGCACAAGATAGTGTGTCTGATAATAGATCTAAATTAAAATTCGGATTAAAAATTGGTGGTAACTACTCGAATGTTTATGATTCTGATGGAAACTCTTTTGATTCTGATCCTAAATTTGGAGTAGTATTAGGAGGTTTTGCATCTATACCATTAGGTAAAACACTAGGACTACAACCAGAAATACTTTTTTCACAAAAAGGATTTAAAGCTACTGGAATTTTATTAGGCAGCACATATGATTTAACAAGAACTACTAATTATTTAGACATTCCGTTATTGGTTTCTTTGAAACCGATTCCAAATTTATCCATATTAATAGGTCCAGAATATTCATACTTATTAAAAGTGAAAAACGAATTCAAAAATGGTAGTACTTCCATTTTACAAGAACAAGAATTTGATAACGACAACATCCGTAAAAACACCTTAGGGTTTATTATCGGTGCTGACATCAATATTGACCAATTAGTAATATCAGGAAGATTAGGCTGGGACTTGGTAAATAATAATGGTGATGGTACAAGTACTACTCCACGTTATAAAAATGCTTGGTATCAATTTACACTTGGATACTTATTCATGTAAAAAATGATAGTTAACTTGAAATAAAATAAAACAAACCAAACCAAAAAAAATGAAAAAATTAATCCTAATGCTAACTTTAATATTCAGTATAACTGCAATTAATGTTAATGCACAAAAAAGAAGCAACTCATCATCACCTTCTACTTATGGAAGTACCTTAAACTTAGGTTTAGGAATTGGCTATTATGGATATGTAGGCAGATCATTACCTGTTTTACATTTAAATTACGAATTTGATGTAGCTAAAAATTTCACTTTGGCTCCATTCATTAGCCTTTACTCTGTAAGTAACGGTTACTATTGGGGAAATAATAATACACCATACAGGTATTATACTTATAGAGAAACCGTAATTCCGATTGGTGTAAAAGGAACATACTACTTTGATCAATTAGTAAATGCTAGTAGCAAGTGGGATTTTTATGTAGCGGGATCTTTAGGCTTAGCGATTGTGAGCAGAAATTGGGAAAGCGGATACGATGGAGATCGTAATTATTATAAATCTGCATCTCCATTATACTTAGGATTTCACGTAGGAACAGAATATCATTTCAACAACAGAATTGGTGCATTTCTTGATTTGTCTAGTAATGGATCGAGCATTGGCATAGCAATTCATTAATCTAAAATTATATGAGCAATATATTATACGCAGTCGCATTTATTTTAGTAATAATGTGGCTTATCGGATACACCAGGTATGATACAGGTGGTCTTATTCACATATTATTAGTGATTGCTGTAATTGCAGTTGCTTTCAGATTAATAAGTGGAAAGAAGATTTAATTCAAAATGATAATCATGAAAATATTTAAAACCATAAACTACAAATCAATCCTTGCTTTACTCCTTACTATAAGTATTTATAGTGGATGTAAGAAGGATGATTATGTAGAAACTGTAGGCCTATGCCCTACAATCACACTTACCAACCCAGATAATTTAGAAACCTTAGTAGGTCTAGATCAATCTATTGAAATAACATTTAATGAAAAAATGGATGCAAGTTCATTTGTGCCGAGTTCATTTACATTAGAAGCTGTAATTGGTGGTGCAATTGCATATGTACCAGGTGTTCTTACTTATGAAGAAACCACAAACATGTTAATTTTTAATCCTACTAATTTATTGGATGTAAATACAACCTATACTGGCAGAGTTAAACCTATTGTAAAAGATTTAAATGGAAACTTATTACAACAAGAATACATTTGGTCATTTAGTACAAGTGCAACTATTAGTCCATCGGTTATTTATACTGATCCTGATAATTTAGATTCATTAATATCTTACGATCAAATTATAACGGCTACATTTAACATGCCAATGGATCCAACAAGCATTACCAATACCTCTTTCAGAGTATACAACGCTGGAGTAGAAATTTCGGGTATTGTTTCATACGGCGGATTAATTGCAGGATTTGTCCCTGGAAATTTATTATTACCTAATACTGTTTATACATGTGTAGTTTCTACAACTGCTAAAAACTTAGACGGTACATCCTTATTAATGGCTTATACATGGACATTTAAAACCAAGCCTGTTACAGTTCCTATTGTACAAAATGTAGATCCATTTGAAGGAGAAAATTTTGTAGTAATAAACAAAACTATAAAAGCTACTTTTTCTGAGAACATGGATCCAGTTAGTTTTAACAATACAAGTTTTACTCTTACGGATGGCATAAATACTGTAGATGGAATTATGACCTTGAAAGGTAAAGTTTTTACATTTAATCCGGATAATAATTTAAGCCCTACAACTACCTATACGGCTAAATTTACAACAGATATACAATCAACACAAGGAATTGCATTGGCAAATATAAAAAGCTGGCAGTTCACCACTGGAATTGGTATTGCCCCAGAAGTATTGAGTACAACTCCAACAGATGGATCTTCTAATATTCCATTTAACCAAGTAATTACTGCAACTTTTGACCAAGTAATGGATATCCCTAGTTTTACAAATACTACATTTTATGTTAGTGATGGGGTAAATAATATTACAGGACAAATAACTTATAATGGAACTACTGTAAGTTTTACTCCTGATAATTTATTGTTAGCAAATACCACTTACAAAGCAACCTTAACAAAGGATGTAAAAAATGCAGGAAATATTTCGATTGCAAATGATTACGAATGGGAATTTAGCACAAACTCCGTTGGAGTGAATTTAAATAGTGTTGCACGTTTTGGAATTATTGCAGGAGTAGGTGTATCAAATGCAGCTGGATTTAGTGTGATAAACAATTTAGATGTAGGTATATCACCGGGTGTAAGATCTTCTATTGTAGGATTTCCACCGGCAACAATTGTAAATGGTAAAATATATGCTTCAGACGATCCCTTTCCAGCAGGAATAGCAGCTATGTTAATTCAAGCAAAGCAAGATTTAGTTGATGCATATCTGTTTGCTGAAAACGCATCATTCCCGGCACCACAAACGGTTGCAGGCGATCAAGGAGGCAAAACACTGGCACCTGGTATTTATAAATCTGGCTCAACATTATTAATTCAATCTGGCGATTTAACCTTAGATGCACAAGGCGACCCAAATGCGGTATGGATATTCCAAATTGCATCTGATTTTACAACAGTTGGTGGTGCAGGAGGTAGTGTGATTTTAGCTGGTGGAGCACAAGCAAAAAATATTTTCTGGCAAACAGGTAGCTCAGCAACACTTGGCAACTCAACATCATTTAAAGGAAACATTCTAGCCTTAACTTCTATCACAATGAATTCTGGAGCAGTTGCCGAAGGCAGAATGCTTGCACAAAATGGATCGGTAGTAATGACTAGTACTAACACAATTACTAAACCGTAATAAAATGGAAAATACATATAGTATATTAAAAAAACATACTTATACATTACTTTTTACTTTGAGTATTTTATTATTTAATACAATACAAAGTAATGCACAAGAGATGCAAATGAACAAACCTAATTGGTGGTTTGGAGTTTCGGCTGCTGGGAACATTAATTTTTACAATGGTTCTACGCAAGAATTAAACTCAGGTTTAAAAGTGCCTGCAGCATTACATGAAGGCTTAGGTTTAGGATTATTTTTATCGCCAATTGTAGAATATCATTTACCACAAAGTAATTGGGGATTTATGTTACAAATTGGATATGACAGCAGAAAAGGTAAATTCAATTCGGTAAACACTCCATGTAATTGCCCAGAAGATTTAAATACGAAATTGAGTTATATAAGTTTTGAACCAAGTTTAAGATATGCTCCTTACAATTCAAATTTATATTTCTTTGGGGGTACAGTGTTAGCGTTTAATTTAAACAAATCATTCGAATACGAATTAGGTGCAAACCCAGCTATTCCATCTCAAGTTGTAAACCCACCGGTAAATGGAGATTTTAGCAATATTAATAGCACTATACTTTCTGCACATATTGGGGCGGGATATGATATCAATTTAAGTGATGAGCAAAGCAGAAATCAATACGCAATATCACCATTTGTAACCTACTTGCCTTATTTGGGGCAAACGCCTAGAAATATTGAAACTTGGAGTGTAAACACATTAAGAGTTGGTGCTATATTAAAGGTTGGTAGAGCTAAAAATTCCTCTGTAAAAACGGCCTCTCCAAATACAAAACAAATTGAGCGTACTATAGAATTCAGTGTTTATTCGCCAAAAAATGTACCTACAGAAAGAAGAGTAAGAGAAACCTTTCCTATTAGAAACTACATCTTTTTTGATGACAAAAAAACTGAAATCTCAGATAGATATGTTTTATTAAAAAAGTCTGAAACAAAAGATTTTAAAGAAGATCAACTAGAAGTACTTACGCCAAAAAGATTATCTGGTAGATCGGATAGAGAGATGATTGTTTATTATAACATCTTAAATATTTTAGGAGATCGTATGCAGAAAAATCCAAGTAGTAAAATAAAACTTGTTGGATCTTCAGAAAACGGACCAATTGAAGGAAAAGAGATGGCAGAATCTGTGAAGTTCTATTTAACTGATGTATGGATGATTAGCAGTGAAAGAATTGCAACGGAGGGAAATGATAAACCGAAAATACCATCTGAGCTAGAAGGAGGAACAAATGATTTAGTTTTATTAAGCGAAGGAAATAGAAGAGTATCTATAGAAAGTAATTCTCCAGAGTTATTAATGGAGTTCCAAAGTGGCCCAGATGCTGCATTAAAGCCAGTAGAATTAATAACTACACAAAGCAATACGCCTGATAGTTATGTAACCTTTACAGTGCCAAATGCAAAAGAAAATTTAGATTGGTGGGTTATAGAAATTTCAGACGAAAATGGCAATATGCAGAAGTACGGTCCTTTTATAGATAATTCAATTATGATAAC
>JAGVEE010000117.1 GCA_020058405.1 Sphingobacteriales bacterium | reverse complement strand
TTATTTCAAACTGAGAGTCCATACTTTGGTTTAGCCAGTATTTTCTACTATCCTCAGAAAAACTCTAGTACACATAATAGCTTAGTTTTTATTTTAAAGTATGATGAAAACGGGCTTAATTACCAACCATGATTCATCAAAATAAATTAAGAATATTTTTAGAGTGTTTAGAAAATTATAAACACGATGTTCCTTTATCAAAATATTTAAAAGAGTTCTACAAACGTAATAAACAAATGGGTTCCAGAGATCGAAAGATGCTGAGCCACATGATGTATTCTTATTTTCGCTTAGGGAATGCTTGTCCTAACAATACTTTTGAAGAACGATTAAACATAGCCTTATTACTTACTGCTACTGAAAATGACAGTTCAATTTCTATGTTTAAACCAGAATGGTTCATTCATATTTCTAAGCCCATTAAAGAGCGAGTAGAATTTTTAAAAACTATTTTTTCCGATTTTAAGCTAGAGGATGTTTTGCCATTACAACATTTACTTTCAGAAAAAATTAATAAACAAGCATTTGTAGATTCTCATTTTGTACAACCCGATTTATTTTTACGAGCGGTAAAAGGGAAAGAAGAAAAACTACAACAATTTTTAAATGAGCAAAATATTAATTTTGAACAGGAGGGAACTTGTTTCCGTTTAGCAAATGCTAGTAAAATTGAGGAGCCTACGGAATATTTATTTGAAGTTCAAGATAAATCAAGCCAGGCAACACAACAATTTATGCATCCCAAATTAAACGAATATTGGTGGGATTGTTGTTCGGCAAGTGGCGGGAAAAGCTTGTTATTAAAGGAACTGGAGCCAGATGCTTACTTAATGTGTTCGGATAATAGAGAGAGCATTTTGAGTAATTTGGATGAACGTTTTAAGCGCGCAGGAATTACAAAATACAAACGCAGGTTAATAGATTTAAAAGCCGAAATACAATCGTTTGAACCCGAAACATTTGATGGAATAATTGTAGATACACCATGCACAGGTTCTGGAACTTGGGCACGTACACCCGAACGCATAGTGCAAGTGGACGAAAACAATGTTCAATATTTTTCTGATTTACAATTTGCGATTACTGATAATGCTATTCAGTTTTTAAAGAAAGGTAAAGACTTGTTATACATTACATGCTCTGCATTCGCACTCGAAAATGAAAAAGTAATAGAGCGTTTACAAGCCAAACACAATATAACTATCAAAGAAATGAAATACATTGAAGGGTATGAGGATAAGGCGGATACGATGTTCGTGGCTTTATTGAGTTGTGAATTGTGAGTTGTGAATTGTGAATGGGGGTGCAATTAGGTAGATTATTGGGTTATTTTAGGTTTTATTTCTGTTAGACTTACCTCGTCAATATTATAATAGATATAAGTGTTTTCATTATTTCCGTAGTTGAAGATATGAAATACGTAAGAAGATTTGGAATCTGAAAAGTTTCCGAATATTATATATTGTTCATTTCCTTTCGCAGTATAAACTACATCAACAAGAACTGTATTCTTTTCATTCCAAGTCTTTAAATCTGAAGACGATTGTAACTCTTTTGAATTCCAATATTGGGTACCTACTTTTTGACTAAATAGCAGGTTAGGATTGTTGTTTAAAAGTGATCTTAATTCTTTATCGGTAAATTTATTTTGACTGAAATTAGCACCGAAAGATTTTGTACTGTGCGTGCTGAATTCCGACAATTTACAATATATGTTAAACCTATATTTCTTGCCTTTTTTTAAGGGTTTTGTGAGCTTTACTTGATAGAATGTACGATTGTCTTTATTTTTACTAGCTATATCAAAAAGAAAGATTCCTTCCGATCTGTTTCCTTTGAATATAGGTGTAATACTATCTTCTGTTAATAATTGTGGTGAGTTTAAAGTCAATTTTTCCCAATCGGTAAGATTACCTTTCGAATCAATGAATTCAAATCCACCATTAGGGATTAAATTTTGAGCTTTTAAATCTAAATCATCTAAAAGTAAAAATAGTATAAGCATCAAAAATAACTTCAAATTCATAATTTCAATTATCTATAATGAATATACCCCCAATAACTCAATAACCTAATAACTCAATAACTCTCATGCAAATAATTAACATCCCTGCGCCAACTCACAACTCACAACTCACACATCACAACTCACTCATCTCTTCCATCTCATACATCGCATCAATTTCTGTAGCGAATTTCTTCTCTACAATTCTGCGTTTTATTTTGAGAGTTGGAGTCATTTCACCATCTTCAATAGTAAATGGGTTACGTTTAAGAATAAAGCCTTTGATGCGTTCAAATTTTGCTAATTCAGAAGAGTATTTGCGGATGTGTTCATTTACCCAATTCACAATATTTTCATCGCTTATAAACAAATCATTTTCCTGAAAGTAAGCTTCCGTTAATCCGAATTGTTCCATCATGTTTTCTTTTGATGGTACAATAATAGCGGTAATGTATTCGCGTTTATCGCCAAGTAAGAAGATCTGGTCGATGCGATTACTTTGTAAATAAGTGTTTTCGATAGGAGTAGGGTACACGTTTTTTCCGTACGAATTTACCAGCATATTTTTAATACGATCGGTAATTTTCAAATTTCCTTTGTAGAATTTACCTACATCGCCTGTATGTAACCAACCATATTTATCAATGGCATTAGCAGTATCTTCTGGTTTGTTCCAGTAGCCTTGCATTACATTGTTTCCGCGTAAAATAATTTCGCCTTCTTCACTTTCAAAGTTTGGATCAAAGGTTTCATGCGTTTGTTCGGTAATAATTCGTTTGGTATCGGCATCTTGAATGGCAATCGTAATTTCTGGCAAAACTCTTCCAACCGTACCATACACTTGGCGTGTAAACTCAGTTACCGCCATTACAGGCGAAGTTTCTGTTAGTCCGTAACCTTCTAGTACTTTAATGCCTAAATTCCCGAAAAACTCACCAATATTTTGTGGCAAGGCTGCACCTCCTGATATAATGAATTTTAAATTACCTCCAGTTTTTTCTTTAATTTTTGAGAACACTAACTTTTCTGCAATGTTGCGTTGCATGCTCAACAACATTCCTGGAGTTTTACCAGCTTCTACAATGTTTCTGTATTTAGAGCCTGTATCAATTGCCCATAAAAATATCTTCGATTTAAGTCCACCTGCAGAAGTACCATTTTTCATCGCTTTCTCATTTATTTTTTCCAATAAACGAGGCACTACACTCATAACGGTAGGTTTTACTTCCATCATGTTTTTACCTAATAGTTCTAAGCTTTGTGCGAATGCAATTTTACTTCCTTGTGCAATACAAATATGGTAAGTAGCAGTACGTTCAAAAACGTGTGAGAGTGGTAAAAATGATAGAAATGTTTCTTCAGAAGTAATGTGTGGAATTTGTATTAAACTTACTTTTACATTATGGCAAAAGTTTAAATGACTTAGCATTACTCCTTTTGGAGTACCAGTAGTACCTGAAGTATAAATTAATGATGACAAATCCTGAGGCCTAACTTCGTCGCGCATACGATTTATAGTTGCCCTATTGTGCTCAACTGTTTTATCTCCACCAGCAATTACCTCGTCTAAACAGATAATTTTTACTGAACCATTATAGCTTTCTGCAATTTTTTTATAATCCTCGAATTTTGGGATAATGTGAGTAAGCGTTGGACAGTTTGGTGCAATTTTTATTAGTTTTTTTAATAGGAAATGAGTTCCTACTAAAATCATTTTTATTTGTGCATCATTTATGATGTATTCTACATCATCATCAGAAAGGGTAGGATAAATAGACACATTTATACAGCCCAATTGTTGAAGCGCTTGATCATAGAATACATACTCCGGGCAGTTTTCAACAATAAAGCCAATTCTATCTCCTTTTTTTATCTCGTTATCTAAGAAATACGAGGATATTCTATCTGCTTTATCTAATGTTTCTTTATACGTAATAGGCACATAAGTATCTTTTACTTTTTCAAACATAAACGTATCCGTTTCAGGATGTATGTATTTTACAACATTACGTAATAATTGAGGTATAGTAGCCTTGTCGGTTAGTTGCATATTTTTAGGGTTTTTGTAAAAAAAAAGGTCTTCAATATTTTGTTGAAGACCTAAATTAAAAAAAAATATTATTTAAACTGAAAAACTTTCGCCGCAACCGCAAGTTCGTGAGGCATTAGGGTTCACAAAATTAAATCCTTTGCCATTTAACCCATCCGAAAAATCGAGCTCTGTGCCTGCTAAATAGAGAAAACTCTTCATATCTAGCACAACTTTTTCACCCTTATCTTCAAATTCCTGGTCGCCTGTGCGTATTTCATTATCAAAATCTAACTTATAGGATAAACCAGAACAACCACCCCCAGCAACAGCTACTCTTAAAAAGTAACCATCATCTAGTTTGGCAGATTCTCTTAAATCTGTGATTTTAGACTTTGCTTTATCTGTTATTGTAATCATTTTACTGAGTCCTTAGTCTCTAGTCCTTAGTCTTTAGATCGTCTAACGACTAAAGACTAAGGACTAATATCTATTAAAATTAATGATGCGATTTCTCTGATTCTACTGGAGCCATTCCGTTTTTCACACGGTAATCGTTGATTGCAGCCTTTATTGCATCCTCAGCTAAAACCGAACAGTGAATTTTTACTGGTGGTAAAGCTAATTCTTCAACAATATCCATGTTATCAATTTCTAAAGCTTGGTCGATTGATTTACCTTTCAACCATTCTGTAGCTAATGATGAGGAAGCGATAGCAGATCCACAACCAAAGGTTTTAAACTTTGCGTCTTGGATTACGTTATTTTCATCTACTTCAATTTGTAAACGCATTACGTCGCCACACTCTGGGGCACCTACTAAACCTGTACCTACAGTGTTTTTACTTTTATCCAACGTTCCCACGTTACGAGGGTTGTTGTAATGATCAATTACTTTTTCTGAATATGCCATAGTATTTAATGTGCTAATGTGTTAATATGCTAATTAGCTAATGGAGCTAATGTTGTGCTTAATTGTTTTCTTTCGATAATCCGATAATTCGACAATTCGAAATTTCGAATCTTCGATTAATGTTCTGCCCACTCCACAGAATCCAAGTCAATGCCTTCTTTAAACATCTCCCACAAAGGACTCATTTCTCTTAATTTAGTTACAGCAGTTTTAGTTACTTCTATTGCGTAATCTACTTCTTCATCAGTTGTAAACCTACCTAAACCAAAACGAATAGATGAATGTGCTAAATCATCATTCAAGCCTAAGCTTTTTAATACATATGATGGTTCTAATGACGCAGATGTACATGCAGAACCAGATGATACTGCTAAATCTTTCATCGCCATCATTAATCCTTCACCTTCTACATATTTAAAGGAGATGTTAGTTGTATGTGGCAATCTGCTTCCAATATTTCCGTTTACGTATGATTCTTCTAAGGTGCTTAATGCATTTTCTAATTTATCTCTTAAAGCTGATAAACGAACTGCATCTTTCTCCATATCTAACATCGCAATTTCTGCTGCTTTGCCTAATCCTACAATGCCTGGTACATTTAAGGTACCCGAACGCATTCCACGTTCGTGTCCGCCACCGTCCATTTGTGCAGTAACTTTAACTCTTGGGTTTTTTCTGCGTACATATAAAACACCAATTCCTTTAGGGCCGTACATCTTATGTCCAGAAAACGACATTAAATCGATTCCATCTGTTTCTACATTTACAGGAATTTTACCTACCGCTTGTGTAGCATCTGTATGTAATAGAACTCCGTGTTTACGAGCTATTTCCGAAATCTTTTTTATATGTTGAACAACACCTATTTCGTTATTTCCATACATTATAGATATAAGAATGGTTTTAGGAGTTATTGCAGCTTCAAGTTTGGCTAAATCAACCATACCATCAGCCTGAACATCTAGATAGGTAATCTCAGCACCTTGTTTTTCTAGGTGATGGCAAGTATCTAAAATTGCTTTATGCTCAGTAGTTAAGGTAATTATGTGATTGCCTTTAGATTGGTACATTTCAAATACACCCTTTATAGCAAGGTTGTTTGATTCCGTTGCACCAGATGTAAAAATGATTTCCTTTTCAGTACAACCAATTAATTTAGAGATTTGCTCTCTAGCGTAATCTACAGCTTCTTCTGCAACCCATCCAAATGGGTGGTTTCTGCTTGCTGCGTTTCCAAATTTCTCTGTGAAATATGGAATCATTGCTTCTAATACACGCGGATCCATGGGTGTGGTAGCGTTATTGTCGAGATATATCGGAAGTTTTATCATTTTTATTTAGACTTTATATAAATTACATACAAATATAGCCATTTTTATAAATTCAATGGCATTTTTTCATTTTTTTTAATTCCTTGTATTCTTCATTTAATTGATATTTTTGACCATGAATAAAATCGAACACATCGGAATTGCGGTTAAAAACCTTGATGCATCAACAAGTATTTTCGAAAAATTGTTTGCTCAGAAATCATATAAACGTGAAGAAGTAGAATCTGAGGGAGTTTTAACCCAATTCTTTCAAATAGGGCCAAATAAGATTGAATTGTTAGAAGCTACTAAAACGGATAGTGCCATTGCTAAATTTATTGAGAAAAAAGGGGAAGGGATACATCATATAGCATTTGATGTGAGCGATATACATGCCGAAATGGCCAGATTAGAAGCAGAAGGCTTTACTTTATTAAACAAAGAACCTAAAAAAGGAGCAGATAATAAACTAGTTTGTTTTGTACATCCAAAAGATGCTAACGGGGTTTTAATAGAACTTTGCCAAGAAATTCAGTCGTAAATCGATTTTTCTGAATAAAAATTGAAATACATTTGCATTTTAAGCAATGCTTTTCTACATTTGCAGTCCGAATTTTAAAGAGAAGATGAAAGCAGAAATACATCCTAAGAACTATAGATTAGTCGTTTTCAAAGACTTATCTTGCGACTATTCATTTATGACACAGTCGGCAATCGAAACCAAAGACACAGTTATTTGGGAAGATGGCAACGAATATCCATTGGTAAAATTAGAGATTTCACACAAATCTCACCCTTTTTACACTGGTAAATTGAAATTGGTTGATACAGCAGGTCGTATCGACAAGTTCAAAACTCGTTACGCAAAGAAATAATTTAAGCATACCTAATAATATGTTATTGAAAGTCTGGCTCCAAGCCGGACTTTCTTATTTTACAAGCGTTGGTAATTTTCTCCTAAATATGTTCTCAAGCCTTCTATCTTTGCTAAATGAACATTATTTTATTCGACGACTTGAGTAGGGGGCAACTATTGCCACTTACTTTTACCCGACCGGTAGCAGAAATCCGAATCGGCATGCTCAGTATAAAAGAGAAGTGGCACTATTATTTCCCTTCGGCACAAATTTCTTATTTAACGGAAAGTTATTTACAAGAGAAGTTTCCAATTCAACAAGACCCTCAAACTATTTGGATTAATGCATCTGCTATACCAAGTATTGAATTAAAAAATACAATTCTTAGCTTAAAGCAAGGAGAGGCCATACTTGATGATTCAAAAATTTTATTGAAAAATGCCGAAGCACTTAACTCTGAAACAATAGATACACAAGTAAACTTTAGTTACGATTATTTGAATGCATTGCCACAAATTTTTTCTTGGAATGATAAAGAATGTCGCAAAGATTTTGAATTGATAACTCAAGATAAAAAGTCGCTTCCATTAAATGTATCGAATACTTTAATTGGTAGCCCAGATCAATTATTTATTGAAGAGGGTGCCATTGTAAATGCGTCTATCTTAAACACGAGTTCTGGTCCTATATACATTGCAAAAGATGCAGAAGTGATGGAAGGTTGTATGATACGTGGTCCCTTTTATTTGGGAGAACATTCGCAAACAAAAATGGGAACTAAAATTTACGGTGCTACCAGTATTGGACAGCATTGTAAAGTTGGAGGCGAGTTAAATAATGTTGTAATATTTGGCTTCAGCAATAAGGCACACGACGGATTTTTAGGTAATGCAGTAATTGGAGAGTGGTGTAATATTGGTGCCGACAGTAATAATTCGAATCTTAAAAATAATTATGCTGAAGTTAAATTATGGAATTACCAAAGCAATAATTTTAGAAAAACAGGCCTCCAGTTTTGTGGCTTAATTATGGGCGACCATGCGAAGTGCGGAATAAATACCATGTTTAATACAGGTACCGTAGTGGGAGTGGCGAGTAATGTTTTTGGTTCGGGTTTCCCACGAAATTTTATCCCTGATTTTTCTTGGGGTGGCGCACATGGAATGGAAGTATACCAACTAAATAAAGTATTTGAGGTGGCTCAAAAAGTATATGAACGCAGAGGATTAGAATTTAACGAACAAGAAAAAAATATTTTGCTAAACATATTTGAATCGACAAAAGATTATAGAAAAAGTTATGAGTAGAAAGAAAATTGTAGCAGGTAATTGGAAAATGAACAAAGATTACCTAACGGGTTTAGAATTAATTTCTGAAGCGGTATATATGATTAAAGATGAATTGCATCGTGAGGTAACAACAGTGTTTGCAACACCCTATATTCATTTATCATCCATCCAAAAATTAATTGCAACAGAAAGTAATTTTCATGTGGCTGCACAAAATTGTCATCATGAAAAAGCTGGGGCATACACAGGTGAAATATCTGCGGAGATGATTAAATCTGTTGGGGTTGAGTACGTAATTATTGGTCACTCAGAACGCAGAGAATACCAACATGAAGATTCGAAACTATTGGCAAAAAAGGTTGACATTGCTTTGGAAAATAAATTGATTCCAATTTTTTGTATAGGCGAAAAATTGGAAGAGAGAGAAACGGAGAAACATTTTAGCACGGTACAAAGTCAGTTAGAAGAATCATTATTTCATTTAACAAATGATCAAATAAAAAATATAGTGTTGGCTTACGAACCAGTGTGGGCAATAGGTACAGGTAAAACTGCAAGCCCAGAGCAAGCGCAAGAAATGCATGCATTTATACGAAGTGTAATGGCAGCAAAATTCAGCGAAGAAATTGCCGAAGACATGAGTATTTTATACGGAGGAAGTTGTAATCCTACGAATGCTAAATCATTGTTTTCTCAGAAAGACATTGATGGTGGACTAATTGGTGGAGCCTCTTTAAAATCAAGGGATTTCACAGACATACACATTGCTTTTAACGAATTATAAAATGACAGGGAATTATATAGAACTAGTGTTTACAGTAGTTGGTGGGGAAGATTTTGTTTCGGATATTTTGACGAACGAATTGGCTGAAATTGGATTTGATTCCTTTGATCAGAATGAATTAGGATTTAGAGCATACATCCCTTCTCATTTATTTTCGGAAGAAAAAGTACAAGCCGCAATTAGTGATTATAAAGAGCAATTTACGTTTGCATACGAAATAAACTTAATTCCATATAAAAATTGGAATGAAGTTTGGGAAAGTAATTTTAAAGCATTAACCATAAAGGATGAACTTTATATTTATGCTGATTTTCATGAAAAGAAAGAGTTTCCCTATCAAATAAAAATACACCCTAAAATGGCATTTGGTACTGGGCACCATGAAACCACATTCCAAATGGCAGAGGTAATGCTCGACATTGAGTTTACAGATAAGCGCGTACTCGACATGGGTTGTGGAACTGGTATTTTAGCTATTCTTGCACATCTAAAAGGAGCCAAACATATTACTGCAATTGATAACGATCCTATTGCTGCCGAAAGCTGCCAAGAAAATGCCTTGTTAAATAATATGAATGATGCAACTATTTTATGTGGCGATGCAAGCAATTTAAAAGGGATGGAGTTCGATATTATTCTAGCAAATATTAACAGAAATATTTTACTAAACGATATGGAATCGTACGCGAATTGCTTAGTAAATGATGGATTAATTTTGTTTAGTGGTTTTTATACAGAAGATTTAGAAATGATAAAAGAAAGTGCAGAACGCAACAATATGTATTATCAGCACCATCAACATAAAAATAATTGGGTAGTAGCAGCGTTTAAGAAGAGTGTTAATTAACAACAATGAAATTTAGAAGTCTATTTATATTTACAATAGTTGGTTTATTATTATCGATAAATGCTTTTGCTCAACCAAAAAGTTTCAGCAATAATCCGGATAAATTTTTAGATGAGCTAGAAGCTTATTTTAAAGATACCAAGGCCGAAGATGATACAAGGAAGGCCCTATCTGATTTCAGTAAATTAATAAAGGCTCAAGTATATGATACGGAGCAATTAAATACAATTATTACAACGGCAAACAGAATGGCCGACCGTAAAATGAAGGCCGACCAAGAGTATAAAGATTATTTAACAAGCTTAGTTGATATACAAAAATCAACTAAAGCAATTGATAACTTTAAAGTTGTACATGGAATTTTAGAAGCGAGTTTAAAAAAGAAAAACAGAGAAGCTGCATTATTTCTGACATTTACTTCTCGCTTTTTTGATGGTAATATTTTGTACGAATCTAAATCTACCAAATGGTATATTCCTAGTGATTCTTATGAATTAAAAATGGATTCGATACCAGTTGTTAAAGTTTTGGAAAATGTTGATATTATAGGTGAAGCCAGAGGAGATAAATCTGTTATTTACCAAACAAGCGGAACTTATTATCCAACAAAAAAAATATGGCGAGGTAAAGGGGGAATGGTGAATTGGTCGCGTGCAGGATTAGACACAACCGTGGTTTTTGCAAAACTTAAAAACTATGCAATTGATTGTACTAAATCTGATTTTTCTGCCGATTCTGTTCAATTTTTTCACACTAAACTTTTTAAAACTGCATTAATTGGAAAGTTGGAAGATCGACTTACTACGAATAATAAACCGGAGAATGCTACCTATCCGAAATTTGATTCGTATGAGAAGAAATATGAGATAAAAAATTTCTTTACCAATGTAGATTACCAAGGAGGATTTAGTATGGTAGGAAGTAAGCTATATGGTATTGGCTCTGATGATGAAAAAGCTAGTATAATAATTTACAACAATGGTAAGGTTGTGCTAAGCACCTATTCCAATGCTTATGTATTACAAGCAGATGAAATTGTTTCATACCCTGCTGAAGTTTCAATTTATTTACAGAAAGATTCTATTTACCATCCAGGTGTTGAATTTAGGTTTAATGCCGGTAAACGTACCATGGTATTATTACGTAGAGATGTAGGTATTGGAAATGCGTCGTTTTATGATTCATACCATCAAATGACATTTGAAGTGGAACGTATGGAGTGGAACATTGATAAACCTATTATCGAAATGGGTACCATAAAAGGGAGATTTCAAAAAGAATCTTATTTCGAATCAAAAAATTTCTACAAAGAAGAAAAGTTCAGAAAAATTGCAGGCATACAAGAATACAATCCGCTTACCATTTTAAAAAGATTATCAACTCGTGAACGTTCTAAAATCATCAGTATATCAACCTATGCAAAAGAAGTTAAATTAAGAGAACAAGATGTATTAGGTTTACTAAGGTCATTGGTGGAGTACGGTTTTATTGGTATGAACGAGAATAAAGGCTTGATATATATTAAAGAAAAAACTTTTAACTACATAAGTAACGAAGCAGGTAATTTAGATTATGATGTGATGCGATTTGGATCATTAGCAGATTCGAATATCAACGCATACTTAAACATCAATTCAAAAGATTTAGTGATACAAGGAATTGATCAAATATTTTTAAGCGATTCGCAAAGTGTAAATATTCGTCCGTACCTAGGTAAAGTTACCGTTAAGCAAAATAGAGACATAGAATTTGGAGGCAAAGTACATGCGGGTACGCTTGATTTTTATGGGAAGAATTTTAGTTTTAGTTACAATAATTTTAAAATTTCGATGCCTAAAATTGATTCGATGAAAATTAAAGTTTTAGGGAATCATGATATAAATGGTTACAGACAGTTGCTTAGTTTAAAAACAGTACTAAGAGATATTAACGGGAATTTATACATTGATGAGCCCAATAATAAATCGGGCTTGAAAATTTTTCCTCAGTACCCCTATTTCGAATCACTTGGAGAATCTTATGTATACTACGATTATGCATATATACAAAACAGTGTGTATAGAAGAAGCGATTTCTGGTTTTTAATAGAACCATTTATTATTGATAGTTTGGATAACATTAGTTCAACCACTGGATTGGCTTTTCCAGGTACTATGCACTCAGGAGGGATTTTTCCAGATTACAAAGAGACCTTAACTTATCAGCCAGATACATCATTAGGTTATGTACATAGAACTCCTGCCGATGGATATGCAATGTATAAAGGCAAGGCGAGGTATTACAATACCATTCGATTAAGTGACAAAGGATATTATGGTTCGGGTAAAATTAATTATTTAGCCTCGGTTACTCAGTCAGACCGCTTTTTATTTTTGTTAGATTCTACAAATGCTCCCATCCAAACATTTGATTTGGAAGAAAAAGCAAATCATCCAATGGCCATCTCTCGCATGTCATACTTCCATTGGGAACCTTATGAAGACAGCATGTTTGTAGTAAGCAGGGCCAATACAAGCGATTTATATAAGGGTAAAAATGATTTCACTGGAACCATCATTTATACTCCTCAAAATTTAACAGGTAGTGGAAGGTCGCATATACAAGGAGCTGATTTGTTTTCAAGACGATTTGTATTTAGCAATTCTAATTTTGAAGCAGAACATAGCATTGCGAAAATTTATGCAATTGATTCGACGAAGTTAGCAATTGAAGCAGGCGATGTAAAATCTAAAATTGACTTTGTAAAAAGAAGAGGTGATTTTGTTGCTAATAATCCTGAGGAGTTGATCCAGTTTCCTTATAATTTATATGCAACTACTTTACCAATGTTTACTTGGTTCTTCGATTTAAAGAAAATGGATTTCAGTATGCCAATTTCAGGTAAAAACAAATATGAATTTATATCAATACATCCTTCTCAAGATTCTTTAAATTTTCAAGCAGAAAAAGCTACGTATGATTTAGTGAGAGAAGATATTAAAATTGATGGTGTGCCTAAAATTCTTGTGGCAGATGCAGAAATTAAACCTAAAGATAAACATGTAGAAATATATGGGCAAGCAGTGATGAAACGTTTAGAAGATGCAGAAATTTTTGCAAACGTAACCACCCGATTCCATAAGTTATACAAAGCTAAAGTAGATGTGTATGCAAAAAAGAAATATGCAGCAAATGCTTATTATGACTATCGTACTAAGAAAGATACACTAGCACAAAAAATACATTTTAAAGAAACAAAAGTAGATACCTCTTTCCAAACATTTGCAAAAGGTGTAATTACAGATACGATGAATTTCTTGCTAAATTCAAAAGTAAGATATAAAGGAGATGTATATTTAAAAGCTGCAAAAAGATTTTTAGATTACGATGGTTTTATTAAAATGAACCACGATAGTAAATTTATTAAATCACAATATTTTAGATACAAGGGTTTTGTTAATCCAGATACAGTTGCATTAAATATTACAGATCCACGTGATGAAAATAAAAACAGGTTGTTTAGTGGAATACACATTGGTATAACGAACTACGAAGCTTACGGAACTTTTATCAGTAAAAAAATTGAACCGAATGATGTGGATGTAATAAATGTGGAGGGGAAATTAATTTACGACGAGAAAGCTAAAGTATTTAAAATTGGAAACGACGATAAATTGTTTAAGAATGCAATGAAAGGCAGTTACATGACTTTTGATGATAAGAAAGAATTTTTATATGCAGAAGGCTTGTTGAATTTAGGGGTAGACTTTGAAGATAAATTAATTATAAAAACTGCCGGAAATGTTAGTAATAATATAGAAAGTGGTAAGGTAGAATTAGATTTGGTAGCAAGTTTAGATTTTCAATTTTTACCCGATGCTACAGAAATTATGATGAAGCTTATTGATTTAAATGGCTTTGATGTAAATGGTGATAATAAAGAACGACCAGTGTTTGAAAAAGGAATGTATGAATTATTTCCAGAGAATGATGTAGCTAAATTAATGGAAGATATTAAACAAACAGGGCTGTACAAATTGCCAAAATCAATGGAAAAAGGATTTGTTATTTCGGGTGTAAAATTAGCTTGGGATCAACAAAAAAGGTCATGGCGTTCTGTAAATAACAAAATCAGTATCATGAGTGTGTACGATAAACAATTGAATAAAGAGTTTAAAGGTTACATGGAAGTGGTAAGAAAACGTAGTGGAAATATTGTAAATATATATTTTGAAGTGGGTGATGATTGGTTATTCTATACATTCCGACAAGGGCAAATGGAAGCCATTTCTTCTGACGATGTATTTAATAAAGTGTTAACTGAAAAAACAAAAGGAAGTACACCATTTAGTATATCGGCCATTAAAAGAAAAATTGATTTCGTAAGAAGTTTCCAAAATTAAAACAGAATGAACGTACATTTTATATCGATAGGCGGAAGCGCAATGCATAATTTAGCATTGGCATTAAAAGAGAAAAATTATCAAATTTCTGGATCAGATGATGAAATTGTAGAACCTTCTAAATCGCGATTAGCGAATGCAGGTTTGTTACCTTCAGAAATGGGTTGGTTCCCTGCTAAGATAACTGCTGATTTAGATGCTGTAATACTTGGCATGCATGCTCGTGCAGATAATCCTGAGTTATTAAAAGCAAAAGAACTTGGTTTGCCAATTTATTCTTACCCGGAATATTTGTATGAACAAAGTAAAAAAAAAACGAGGTTGGTAGTAGGTGGTAGCCATGGTAAAACTTCTATTACTGCCATGATTTTACATGTATTGCAACATGCAAACATGAACATTGATTATATGGTAGGTGCGCAATTAACAGGCTTTACTACCATGGTGAAGTTAACAGAAGAGGCCAAGGTTATGGTGTTAGAAGGAGACGAATATTTATCCTCGCCGATAGATAGACGACCGAAGTTTCATTTGTACAAAGGAAATATTGCAATACTCAGTGGTATTGCTTGGGATCACATAAATGTTTTCCCAACGTTCGAAAATTATTTATTGCAGTTCAGTATTTTTATTGACACTCTTGAACCTAACGCTACTTTAATTTATTGCAGTAAAGATGCCGATTTAAAAAAGTTGGTAGAAGCACATCCGAGAAAAGACATTACAAAAATTCCATATAGCTCACATCAACATATACAAAATGAAGGAGTAACCTCTTTAACAGTAAATGAAACAGAAATACCTTTGTTAATTTTTGGCGAACATAATATGCAAAATTTACAAGCAGCTTATGAGGCTTATAAATGTTTAGGCTTAAGTGATGAAGAATTTTACGAAGCCATACAAAGTTTTAAAGGAGCAGCAAAACGTTTGGAGTTAATAGCAAAAGAAAAAAATGCCAGAGTATTTAAAGATTTTGCACATTCGCCTTCGAAATTAAAAGCAACCATACAAGCAGTAAAGCAACAGTTTGGAACTCAAGAATTGGTAGCTTGCATGGAATTACACACTTTTAGCAGCTTAAACAAAGAGTTTTTGCAGGAGTATAAGAACAGTATGGACTTAGCCGATGTGGCAATTGTTTATTATAATCCGCATACAATTGAACATAAACGCCTCGAAAATATTAGTGCCGAGGAGGTAAAACAAGCATTTTCTAGAGAAGACATCTTAATTTTTAACGAATCGAAGGCTTTAAAAACGCACCTTGAAAGCAGGAATTGGAAGGAATCGAACCTATTGCTCATGAGTTCAGGGAATTACGATGGAATAGATGTGGATTTATTTGCAAAAGAACTTCTTCACAAGCATTGAAAAAATTATACACACAAGGTAATTCAATGCGCTATAAATTTATATTTGCATATTAAGCAAAATAATGGCTAATAAGTTAAGATCACAAGTAGCAGTACCTTCTGAGGAAGTGGAAGAGGAGTTGGTGGAAAAGCCAAGTTCTAAAGCTAAAGAAAAGAGTACTGTAAAAAAGGAAAAGAAACAAAGCGAACCCAAAGAGAGGAAAGCAATAGATGCACGTATCATTAAAATTACGGGTTTATTATTGTTGCTATTTTCTTTGTATTTGTTTGTAGCTTTTTTCTCGTATTTATTTACCTGGGATGAGGATCAGAGCGTAGTATCTGGTGCAAGGTTGGGTATAATATTTGATGCTGCAAACCATAAAGTAGAGAATTGGTTAGGCATTTTAGGTGCCATGGTATCTCATTTATTTATGTTCCGTTGGTTTGGGGTTTCTTCGTTTTTAATTTCCTTCGGATGTTTCTTAGTAGGTTACCGTTTGCTCTTTAAAGTAAGCATTATGAAGCTAAGCAAAACCTTGGCTTACTCTTTATTCTTTTTGTTATTTATCTCTATCACCATCGCATTTATAATTAGTTTCTTAAAAACAGACTTATACTTTTTAGCTGGAGCTTATGGTATACAAATGAATGGATGGTTTAATAATGTGTTAGGAAAAACAGGAACAGCTGGCTTATTAGCGTTTGCAGGACTTTCATGCATGGTAATTGCGTATAATTTAGAGTTTAAATCGCCAATAAAATCTGAAGAAGAACGAGCTGCCGAAAGAACATTGTTGGAAGATGAGTTATTACCAGTGGAGGCAAACCGTAAACCAGAAATAATAAGTTCACCAGAATTTGAAGCTAAACCAAAATCGTTTGAATTGCCATTGAGAGATCAACCTTTGGAGGATGAACGTATGCCAACGCTTAAAAATCAACTAAGAGCAGAAGATTTTGCAGTAGAGCAAGAAGAAGAATCGATTGAAATTGCAGAAGATGAATTAGTGGATAATTTCCAAGAGCCAATATCCACCGAAGAAATTACAGAACATACTACATTCGAGAATGTAGACGAAGATGGCTTTGAAAAAGTAGAATTTGTAAAAGCCGAAAAAGCAGAAAGCAGCGTACCAGATTTGACTTTAGAAATGGCAGAACCAGAAGTTGAGGAACATACGGTGGTAGCCACTACAAATACTGGTGAAATTACTGCAGAAGATTTAGTGCGCGAACTTGGAGAGTACGACCCAACCCTCGACCTATCGTCATACAAATACCCACCTTTAGAATTATTAGAAAACTATGGAAGCTCTAAAATACCAGTAAATACTGATGAGTTGGAGCGTAACAAAAATAGAATCGTAGAAACCCTTGGACATTATAATATTGATATTGCCAAAATTAAAGCAACCATTGGTCCTACGGTTACACTTTATGAAATTGTTCCTGCAGCCGGTGTTCGTATTTCTAAAATCAAAAATTTAGAAGACGATATTGCCTTGAGTTTATCAGCATTAGGAATACGTATTATTGCCCCTATACCGGGTAAAGGAACCATTGGTATTGAAGTACCTAACCAAACGCCAGAAATGGTTTCGATGCGTTCTGTATTAGCTTCAGAGAAATATCAAATGGCTCAAATGGATTTACCAATTGCGTTGGGTAAAACTATTTCAAACGAAGTATTTGTAGCCGATTTGGCCAAGATGCCCCATTTATTAATGGCTGGCGCAACCGGACAAGGAAAATCGGTAGGTATTAATGCATTGTTGGTATCCTTGTTGTACAAAAAACATCCATCGCAAATAAAATTTGTAATGGTAGATCCTAAGAAAGTGGAGTTAACTTTATTTAGAAAAATAGAACGCCATTTTTTAGCAAAATTACCAGGCGATGGCGAAGCCATTATTACCGATACCAAAAAGGTTATACATACGCTTAATTCATTATGTATTGAGATGGATCAACGTTATGAATTATTAAAAGAAGCACATGTTAGAAACCTTAAAGAATACAACGCAAAATTTATTGCACGTAAATTAAATCCGAACGATGGTCACCGTTACATGCCATTTATAGTTTTGGTGATTGATGAGTTTGCCGATTTAATGATGACCGCAGGTAAGGAAATTGAAACACCTATTGCACGTTTGGCTCAATTAGCAAGGGCCATAGGAATACATTTAGTTATTGCCACACAAAGACCTTCGGTAAATGTTATTACAGGAACCATTAAGGCAAACTTCCCGGCTAGGTTGGCATTTAGAGTGAGTTCTAAAATCGACTCAAGGACTATTTTGGATGCAGGTGGAGCAGAGCAATTAATTGGTAGAGGCGACATGTTATTATCATTAGGAAGCGATATTATACGATTACAATGTGCTTTTGTGGATACTCCAGAAGTAGAAAAAGTAACTGATTTTATTGGTGCACAAAGGGCTTACCCAAGTGCGCACATTTTACCAGAGTATGTGGATGAAAATGGCGAAGGATCGGGCTCTAGAGATATGGACCTAAATGAACGAGATGCACTATTTGAAGAAGCCGCTCGTTTAATAGTAATGCACCAACAAGGCTCCACTTCTTTAATTCAACGTAAACTAAAATTAGGCTATAACCGAGCAGGCAGAATAATAGATCAATTAGAAGCCTTTGGAATAGTTGGTTCTTTCGAAGGAAGTAAAGCAAGAGAAGTGCTAATTAAAGATGAGTACCATTTAGAGCAACATTTGAATGCATTGTTAGGCAAGGAGAGCTAAGAGCTGGGAGCTGGGAGCTGTGAGTAGGGAATAAATTAAACTGATAAATAAAAGAAATGAAAAATATAGTATTAATTGTTTTAGGAATGTTTTTATTTCAAGGGGTGAATGCTCAAGGAGATAAAAAAGCAAAAGACATATTATCGGGTGTATCTGCGAAAT
>JAGVEE010000384.1 GCA_020058405.1 Sphingobacteriales bacterium | reverse complement strand
GCTAAAATTAACTCGGCTTCTTTTTGTTTTTGTTGATCGAAACTCAAGTTTTTGCTATTCTTCAAATCCGGTATTTCAATCCGCTGAAACTTGCAATAATGTTGCAACCTGTTCTCATATATAGCCATCCCCTCGAGAAGATATTTCTCGGTGGTTTTGCTAATGCATAGGAGAGAAAGTTTCATTGAATTATGAATTATGAATTATGAATGGGTGCAGAGATGTTGCGAAGGTGTAAAAGTATTGAGTAGTGTGTATCGAGTATTGAGAAAGCGACGAACGCTCTCGATACTCGATACTCTCTACTCGTTACCCCTCTAACGACTAACGACTAAATACTAATTACTCACTAATGCGCGAATAATATTCAACGCTCCACCTGCTTTAAACCATTCAATTTGTTGGTCGTTGTAAGTATGGTTTACGCTAATTTCATCTTTGCTTCCATCTGCATGGTTTAATACAACTGTTAACGGAATGTTAGCAGCGAATCTAGTTAAGCCAACAATATCAATGTTATCGTTTTCTTGAATTTTATCGTAATCTGCATTGTTTGCAAATGTTAAGGCAAGCATGCCTTGTTTTTTCAAATTCGTTTCGTGTATACGAGCAAACGATTTTACTAAAATAGCACGAACACCTAAATGGCGAGGCTCCATAGCTGCGTGTTCACGTGATGAACCTTCACCATAGTTTTCATCGCCAACCACAATAGAACCAATGCCTGCGGCTTTGTATGCTCTTTGTGTTGCGGGCACTGCACCGTATTCTCCAGTTAATTGATTTTTTACCGAATCTGCTTTTTCATTGAAGAAGTTGATTGCACCAATTAACATGTTGTTCGAAATATTATCTAAATGCCCACGGAATTTTAACCATGGTCCGGCCATCGAAATATGGTCGGTTGTACATTTACCTTTTGCTTTTATCAATAATTTCAAGCCTTTAATATCTGTACCTTCCCATGCTTTAAACGGCTCCAATAATTGCAAACGATCAGAAGTTTCAGCAACTAACACTTGTACTTTAGTTCCATCTTCTGCCGGTGCTTGGTAACCTGCATCTTCTACCGCGAAACCTTTAATTGGCAATTCAATACCTTTTGGTTCGTCGAGTTTCACTTGCTCACCTTTACTATTTGTTAACGTATCTGTTATTGGGTTAAAAGTTAAATCACCCGCAATAGCCATAGCCGTTACAATTTCTGGTGAAGCAACAAATGAATGTGTATTCGGGTTTCCATCTGCACGTTTTGCAAAGTTTCTGTTGAAAGAGGTGATGATTGAATTTCTCTCTTGTTTCTCTGCACCGTGGCGCGCCCACTGACCAATACATGGTCCGCATGCATTTGCTAACACTACACCACCCATGTTTTCGAATATTTTTAAATATCCATCTCTGTCTACTGTATATCTTACTTGCTCAGAACCTGGAGTAATGGTAAATTCTGATTTTGCTACTAAATTTTTATCAACAGCTTGTTGTGCAATAGAAGCTGCTCTGGTAATGTCTTCGTAAGAAGAGTTCGTACACGATCCTATTAATCCTACTTCTAATTTTGCAGGCCATCCTGAATCTTTTACAGCGGCAGCAAATTTAGATAATGGCCAAGCCAAATCTGGAGTAAAGGGTCCGTTAATATGTGGTTCTAATTCTGATAAATTAATTTCAATTACTTGGTCGAAATAGTTTGCTGGGTTTGCATACACTTCATCATCGCCAGTTAAATGCGCCGCTACTTTATCTGCTAATTCAGCAACATCTGCTCTGCCTGTTCCTCTTAGGTAATCGGCCATTTTTACATCGTATCCGAAAATAGAAGTAGTTGCTCCAATTTCCGCACCCATGTTACAAATGGTTCCTTTACCAGTACACGATAATGAGTTTGCACCCTCTCCAAAATATTCAACAATTGCACCGGTACCACCTTTTACAGTTAGTATTCCTGCAACTTTTAAAATCACGTCTTTTGCCGATGTCCAACCAGATAATTTACCGGTTAACTTCACGCCAATTAATTTAGGGAATTTAAGCTCCCAAGCTAATCCTGCCATTACATCGCAAGCATCTGCACCACCAACACCAATTGCTACCATTCCCAAACCTCCTGCATTTACAGTATGTGAGTCGGTACCAATCATCATTCCACCCGGGAAAGCGTAGTTTTCTAACACCACTTGGTGTATAATTCCTGCTCCTGGTTTCCAGAATCCAATTCCATATTTGTTAGATACAGATGATAAGAATTCGTAAACTTCTTTATTTTGAGTATTTGCTGTTGCTAAATCTTTGTCGGCACCTTCTTTTGCTTGTATTAAATGGTCGCAATGTACGGTTGAAGGTACAGCAACTTGCGGACGACCCGCTTGCATGAATTGTAATAAGGCCATTTGAGCAGTAGCATCTTGCATCGCCACTCTGTCTGGTGCAAAATCTACGTATGATTTACCTCTTTCAAAAGCAGTACTTGCTTTTCCATCCCATAAATGGGCGTATAAGATTTTTTCTGTTAAAGTTAAAGGTCTGTTAACGACTGTTCTAGCTGCGCTAACTTTAGAATCAAGGTTGTCATAAACCTTTTTAATCATTTCTATATCAAATGCCATTTTTTATTGATTTTATTGATTTCTTGAGAAGCAGCGAATTTAAGAAATTTTGTAGTAATATGGGAAGGAAAATGTTCAATGTGCAAATATATAAATGTGCAAATGTGCAAATGGGGTGCCAATCATTTACGCAACTTGTCCCGATCTTTCGGGATTTGCACATTTACGCATTTGCACTACTTGTCCCGATTTTTCGGGATTTACATAATTGTTTCAAACCTATACCCCTGCTTCGTCCAGTACTCCAATGCTCTTGGCAGTGCAGCACACAATCGGGGGTAGGCTTTCAAACTATCATGAAACACAATGATAGAACCTGGTTCGGCAGACTTTATTACATTTTGGTAACATTTTTCCGCATCAATGTCTTTGTCAAAATCTCCGGACAATACATCCCACATTATAATTTTTCCATTAGGATATTCTGTTTTGAAAGCACTTATTTGTGAAGGTGAAATTCTACCGTAGGGTGGACGGAAATAATGAGTTCCAGTAAGTTCATCACATTTTAGTATGTTTTGCATGTACAACACGGTATTGGTTTTCCAACCGTTTAAATGGTTAAAGGTGTGGTTGCCAACTTGGTGTCCAGCATCTATTACCATTTTATAAATATCCGGATGCTTTCTAACATTATCGCCTATACAAAAAAAGGTAGCTTTAGCTTTGTATTTTTCTAAGGTATTAAGCACAAATGGTGTAACTTCGGGTATCGGCCCATCATCAAAAGTTAAATAAAGCACTTTATCTTTCGTTTGTACATCCCAAATTAACGAGGGGTAAAATTTTTTAAGTAAACTTGGATTTTTAATAAAGTACATGCTTGTATAAAAAAAATATTACTGTAACAACGCTGTTTCAATGTTGAGCGTGCACTAAATTAACATATTTTTACCATTAATAAATTTAAAAAAATATGAGATTAATTTTCTCTTTAGCAATTTTAGCCATCAGTGTTTCCACGTCAAGTGCGCAAGTATGGTCGCTTGATAAATGCGTGAGCTATGCAATGGAAAACAATTTAAACTTAAAGCAATCTAAGTTAAATGTAGATTTGGCTGAGCTTAACAAATCGGATGGTAGGTATGCCATGTATCCAACGTTAAATGGTTCGAGTTCTCGTTCACACTCTTATGGTCGTGCTATTAACCCTTTAACAAACTCTTACGTTTCGCAAGATGTGGTTTCAATTAATTTAAATGCAAACTCCAATGTAACCGTGTTTAATGGTTTCAACAGAGTAAATAACTACAAAAGCACTGTTCAATCTTTAGAAGCTGAGAAATTGAGTTTAGAGAAAAGCAGAAACGACATTGCTTTAATGGTAATAAACGCCTATTTAAATTTACTGTACAACCAAGATTTATTAAGGGTTGCAAATGAACAATTAGAAGTTACTAAAACACAATTAGACCGTTCACAAAAAAATGCAGCAGTAGGAAATGCTACAGAAGGAGATGTGTTAAACATTAAATCGCAGGTAGCAACAGACGAGTTAAATGTAACCACCGCACAAAATAATTTAGATTTAGCCAAATTAGATTTAATACAGTTGCTGGATCGCGATCCAGGCGAGGTGTTTGAAGTAACTCGACCTGAAAATGTAGAAAAATATTTAACGGCAAACACTTCTGCAACTTTGTACGATGTGTATGGTAAAGCAGAATCAAATTTGCCAGATATTAAATTATTGGAGTATCGATATAATGCAGCAAAATATGGTTTGGCAGCAGCGAAAGGTAGCCTTTACCCTCGATTAAGTTTAGGCGCAGGTTTGGGGTCTGATTACGCAGATTTAAATCCATTATCATTCCGCAATCAGTTAGACCTTAACTTCTCGCAATTTTGGCAATTTTCGTTAACGGTGCCAATTTTCAATGGCTTTAGTGCCAGGAATAATATGAAACGAGCGAGTGTAAACATGGCAAGTGCCGATATTAATTTACAACAAGCAAAATTAACCTTGAGTAAAAGTGTACAGCAAGCGATTTCTGATTTAAAAGCGGCAAGTAAAAAATACGAGTCGACTATAAAAAACAATCAATCTCTAAAAGAAGCATTTAAGTACAGCCAGCAACGTTTTGATGTTGGTTTATTAAACGCAGTTGATTATGGAATTTCTAAGAATAACGTGGCAAGATCTGAGGCCGATGTGGTTCAGGCAAAGTATGAATTGATTCTTCGTGCGAAGCTTCTCGATTTTTACAATGGAAATCCACTTACTTTTTAATACTTTTAGGGAAATAAATTTATAAAGATGGCACAGAAAAAAAGATCACTACTAATTTACTTAGGAATAGGGGTAGTGGTATTGTTAGTGGTATTAGTAGCTGGTAAAAAAGCGGGTTGGTTTGGAGCCGATAATTTAGAGCAGGTAAGTGTAGAAAAAGCAACAACAAGAACAATTGTTGAAACGGTTTCTGCATCGGGTAAAATACAACCAGAAATTGAAGTTAAAATTTCTCCAGATGTGTCGGGAGAAATTATTGCATTATATGTAAAAGAAGGAGATAAAGTAAAAAAAGGACAATTACTCGTTAAAATTCGTCCGGATGTTTACGAGTCGTATTTAGATAGAGCAACTGCATCTTTAAATAATAGCAAAGCAAACCTTGCCAATACAGAAGCTCGTTTTGTGCAAGCAGAGCAAGCTTATAAACGTAACACAAAATTGCATAATGATAAAGTTATTTCGGATGCAGATTTTGAACAAATAAAAAGCAATTACATGGTTTCTAAGGCTGATGTTGAAGCAGCAAGATTTAACATTAAAAGTGCCGAAGCAAGTGTAAAAGAAGCAAAAGATAATTTATTTAAAACCACCATTTTTGCACCGGTAGATGGTACCGTTTCTAAATTAAATGTGGAAGAAGGAGAGAGAGTAGTAGGTACTACGCAAATGAGTGGTACAGAAATGATGCGCATCGCGAATTTAAATTCGATGGAAGTAAATGTGGATGTAAATGAAAACGATATTAACAGATTAAGTTTAGGCGATACCGCAACCATAGAAGTAGATGCATTCATCGACAAAAAATTTAAAGGCATTGTTTCAGAAATTGCAAACTCAGCAAACATTGTAGGCAGCAGCGCCGATCAAGTAACAAACTTCAGTGTTAAAATTAGAGTATTGCCAGAGTCGTATGCGAGTTTAGTAACAAATAAATCTTTAGCATCACCATTTCGCCCAGGTTTATCTGCAACCGTAGATATTCAAACAGAAAAAGTTAATAATATTTTAACAATACCTATTCAATCAGTTACTACACGTGATGATACTACAGATATTGATAAATCGCCAAGTGTAAAAATTGCAAAGAAAGCAGATAACAAAGAAAGTACTACCGCAAAAACAGATGCAAAGAGTGTTGAATTTTTTGAATATGTATTTGTAGTTGAAGCAGGTAAAGTAAAAATGCAATTGGTAAAAACTGGCATTCAAGACGATCAATACATACAAATACTTTCGGGCTTAACAGAAGGGCAAGAAGTGGTAACAGCACCTTATCTAGCAATATCAAAGAAACTTAAAAATGGTTCGATGGTAAAGGTTGTGAAAGAAGATGAACTGTTTAAAGAAGAGAAGAAGTAACTCTCTAGCACACCATCACACTAGCACACTAGCACACTAGCACACTAGCATACTAGCACACTAGCACACTTTTTTGCTATATTTGGTCAAAAAATTATATATTTATTGATGCAAAAATTAGGGGAGAATTCGAAAATTGCTGTTATTGGAGGTGGAAGTTGGGCTACAGCAATTGTAAAAATGCTTTGTGATGCAAAACACGAAGTACGTTGGTGGATGCGTGATGAGCGTGCCATTGAAAACATCCGTAAATACGGCCATAATTTAAATTACCTCCGCTCTGCCGAACTAAAAATAAACCCCGATAACATCAGTTCAGATTTAGTAAAAATTATCGATGAAGTTGATTGTGTTATTTTTGCAGTCCCCGCAGCTTTTTTACATAATACCCTTCAGGTGCTAAACCCCGAAGTGTTTAAATCGAAATACATCGTATCAGCAATTAAAGGTATTGTACCAGAATATAATTTAATTATTGGCGATTACTTTAGAGATATATACCAGGTTCCAGTTCAACAAATATTAGTAATTAGCGGTCCTTGCCATGCGGAAGAAGTAGCATTGGAAAAACTTTCATACCTCACCATTGCTTGTGAAAGCCAAGAAAACGCAGATGCTTTTGCCTCTTTTCTTAAAACGCGATATATAAAAACGACTACCAGCGATGATATTTATGGAACCGAATACGCTGCTGTTTTGAAAAATATTTATGCAATTGCTTCAGGCATTTGCCATGGCTTAAATTATGGCGATAATTTCCAAGCTGTACTTATCTCAAATGCCATTCGCGAAATGGAAACCTTTTTAGCCGCTGTAAACCCAGTAAATAGAGACATAAAAGAATCTGTCTACCTCGGCGATTTATTGGTAACTGCCTACTCACAATTTAGCAGAAACAGAACCTTTGGAAATATGATTGGCAAAGGATATTCGGTAAAATCAGCACAGTTTGAAATGGGTATGATTGCCGAAGGATATTATGCGGTAAAATGTATACACGAAATTAACAGACAGCATAAAGTTAACATTCCAATCTGCCGAACCATTTATGGAATCCTTTACGAGAATATTTCTGCACCTATTGAAATAAAATTGTTATCCGAAAAGCTGAATTGATACTCATTTTAGTAATATTAGATTCTTATATTTGAGGCAATTGTAACCTGTACAATACTAAATCGTACAAGGTTGCAGTGAATGCCGTGAAAAACAAGAAATTTATTTTCCCTCTCTTACTTATGTTTGTTTTTTTGCTGAATGTTTTTCAGGCAAAATCTCAATGCATTCAATTAATTGACGCAGTTGGTGATACTAGCACTTCGCCTACTTATGTAAACTGTATAATTGGCGCTACTCCTGCGAATGTAAGTCTATCCTTTATAAATGTAAATGCTCTAGGTACTAGTACTATAAACTGGGGCGATGGTGGTGCTGTTCAAAATTTTGCAAGCATTGCTGCAGGTCAAGTCTTGAACCATGTATATCCTGCAGCCATTGATACCTATTTAATAACGATCACTCAAACGGCACCTGTTTTATGCGTAATTGAGGCTCATTTTGTTAACGAACGCAGTGTTATTGCACAAATTGCTCCGCTTACAGGTAGCGTTACAACTATTTGCGCACCTAATGCCATTCAGTTTGTAAACAAATCAACCAACGTTTCAGAAACTACTGTGTTTACTTTAGACTTTGGCGATGGTACTCCAATTCAAACGTTCGACCAT
>JAGVEE010000150.1 GCA_020058405.1 Sphingobacteriales bacterium | reverse complement strand
AGATAGTATTGGAAATGTATTAAACTCTCCGGAGTACTCTTTAAGTGGTATAAACACAATTATAGAAGTAAATACGAATGATAGTATATATACTATTGGTGATACCTTACTTGTAAATGCTTACCTTAAAAATACATGTATTATAGGTACCTATGATAGCACTGTAAAACCTGATTTTACCTCTAGTATTTATTCTAGATTTGCAGAATCAAACAACTCTTTATTTATTATAAAAGCTGATGAACTTGCTGCCCAAAATTATTTGCCTGGCGAAATTAACTCCATTACTTTTTACATAAAAAATAAGGGGAATTATGTTTGGAACGATTTGCATAATTTTAAAATTTCGATGGCAAATACCAAAGAAGCAGAAATAACAGATAGAAATAAATTTAACACTTCTGAGGTGTTTAATGCTGTAACCTATACTCCAAAAAATGGTGCCAATAAACATACTTTTTTACAGCCATTTATATGGGACGGCGTTTCTAACGTACTTATTAAAGTTTGCTACACCAATCAAACAAGGAATGAGCATGCTGCACCCGAAGAAATAGAGCTTGCACTTACTAAAGGTCCAAATGGCAGCGCCGCCAGTTCTTACAGATACAGCGATCCGGATTCTATATGCAATACTAATTATTACCGTGAAAATATTTCTAATAAACGCCCATTCGTTTTACTAGAAGGAAATAATACCAAGCAAGCAATTACTTGGGAGAATGATACCTCCTTACATGTACTTAGCCAAAGTAACAACGCGCTTAAGGCTATTGTAAAAAACAGTGGGGCTTTAAACATTACATTACAAACAGCAAGTACTAATTGCCAAATTACTAAAACTCATACCATCACTGCTTATCCTAATCCGTATGTAGAGCTTGGCAATAACAGGGTTTTATGTTATGATGATAGTATCTTGTTTAATGCTCGCAATACTAATTGTACTTACAAATGGTATCGTAATAATAGTTTAGTATCTACCTCTAAATTATTTACGCTATATAGTGCAGGTTTATACAAACTTGTTGTTACCAATACAAATGGAGTGGTTGCAGAAGATTCAGTATTAATTTCTAACGCCACTGAATTAAATATAATTAACAAAACAGTTTACCTGTGTTACGGTGAAAATGTACTATTAGATGCCGGTGCAGGTGGAGTTGCTTATTTGTGGAACACTGGCGATACTTCTCGTTTTATTTCTACCTATTATGAAGGCTATTACCAAGTAAGTGTTACCACTCCCGAAGGTTGTACACAAGTTGGTAATGCATATGTAAACCAAGTGGAACCTCTTTATACTTATTTTACATATGAAAACTTAGGCAATAAAACTTATTTATTTACACCTTTAGCAAAAGCTTCTTATTACTCTTACCATTGGGACTTTGGAGATACTACTACTATAGCTGATACTTCTAATAGTATGCTTAGTAGTTATACTTACACAAATGCTGGAAGCTATAGAGTAAGATTAAAGATAAAGGATAATAATACAAAATGCACGGATGGCAGTTCTGCTTTAATAGATGTATCTGTTGGTGAAAACAACACTCACACTACATACAACGCAAACGTATATCCTAACCCTGTAACTGAACTTTCAAAAATCTATTTCAACGCTGATAAAAACAAATCCAGTATTAGTTTACATTTATACGATTTAACAGGCCGGAAAATTAATAGTTATGTAAATAACTTACTTGTAAATGCAGGACAAAACAGTATACCTTTAACAGATCTAGAAAGCTTGGCTCCTTCTATATATATATTACAATTAGTAATAAACAATGAGGTGCTGAATTTTCAATTGATTAAATAAAAAGTTCAGCACCAAAAATCACCCTTAATATAATGTAATATGCTAGCTTATTAGTTCCCAATGCTTCCATATTATAAGCATGGCCATGGTGTCTAGTTTGCAATATTCTAAGAGGCGGTTTTTGATTTCTGATTTTTGTGTTGAGGAGAGGCTGTTTGAAATAGTATCTCTTGCAAAAGATTTGTGTGTAACCTGCATGGAATCTGCCTGCAAGTAATTCTGTAAATTTTGTAATGTACCCATGTGTGTTCGGTTTGTTTAACACGAAGGTATGGGGAGAAGACGACAGAATTTGGCGGAGAGGTGTAAGTGTGATAGTGTGCTAGTATGCTAGTGTGCTAATGGAGGGAAACGGGGTGCTATTATTATAGGGTTTATGAAAATATTTGTGTAAATTTGAGTATTAATATGAAAATCCTATGGCAAATAGTAATTCGAAAATAGGTCAAAAAAACACCTTTAGGCCAGATACTAAACAAACTATTACTATACTTAAAGCAGCTCGAAAAAGCGTAGCAAATGCCATAAGAGCGTCCAAGGCTTTAGGCTTAAGCATTACCTATTTAAAAAATGGGGCGGTAATTAAAGAAACTGCAAATGGAGAACAAACTACCATAAAAACTACTCAAACGTACCAATCGTCCAAATTAAAAGAAGGTACAGTCCTTTATGCAAAAAAATAAAAGATTAAGAGTATTTGCAGGACCAAATGGTTCTGGAAAAAGTACTTTTTTTGAGGAATTTT
>JAGVEE010000007.1 GCA_020058405.1 Sphingobacteriales bacterium | reverse complement strand
TCTAAATGTCCAATGCGTATACTTTTGTTTCTTATTAGTTTTCCTTCTGATGGATCTAATGAAGCCGCAATAATATTCATTAAGGTACTTTTACCAGCGCCGTTAACACCTACTAGGGCAATACGCTGACCAGCATTTACGCCAAAATTCAATTCTTTAAATAACCAGCGATCGTGAAATTGATGTCCTAATTTCTCCGCCGAAATATAATTGCTCATTAATTAATAGTTTACTTTTCCGAAAACACCTAATGGTAATTTAGAACCTTTGGTAGCTTGTAAATAAAGCTCACCAATTTCTAAATTTTTTGTGCTTCTAAATGATGTGTTAATAAGGTTCTCAACAATTAATGAAGAAAATCCCAATGAATAGGTATTTAAAATCATGAAGAAATTTTTATCGTCAGATAAAGCCGCAACGTCTTTCATTATTTCGTTGATGCTCTCTTCTAATTTCCATTTCTCTCCATTTGGACCGTGGCCATATGCCGGAGGGTCTAATATGATACCGTTGTATTTTTTACCTCGCTTTACTTCTCGTTTTACAAATTTCAAGGCATCTTCCACCACCCAACGAATATCCTTTAAGCCCGATAGTTCTTGGTTTTCATTCGCCCAAGAAACCACTTGTTTTATTGAGTCAACATGTGTAACATCTGCTCCAGCTGCTTTTGCTGCTAAAGATGCCCCACCCGTATAAGCAAATAAATTCAACACTTTTGGTTGTTCAATTTTCATTGCTTTAATTGCTTTTGCACTGTAATCCCAATTTACAGCTTGCTCCGGAAATACCCCCACATGTTTAAATGCAGTGAGTGCTAACCTGAATTTTATGTTAATTGCGTCTGTTTTATATTGTATGTGCCATCTATCTGGCATCTCTTTTAATTTAATCCACTCGCCAGTAGATCCTCCCTTAGGTTTAAAACGAACATGTGCCAATTTCTCCCAGTCTTTTGCAGGCATTGCAGCATCCCAAACCGCTTGTGGCTCTGGGCGTATGGTAATATATTGACCAAATCGCTCCAATTTTTCAAAATTCCCACAGTCGATAAGTTCGTAATCTTCCCAATTTAAGGGGCTAAGAGATTGTATCATGGGGCAAAAATAGCAATTTAAAATACGAATTACGAATTACGAATTTCGAATGAAGCACCTCCATCTCTAATTCGTAATTCGTAATTCGTAATTTGCAATTCACTTCATGCTACTTGAGTCCCATGCCCCATCATGGTCGGTAAGTTGTTGATGTAAATCTTCAGAGAGAAGTTTTTCTTCGAGTTCTATTTGTTCACGAACTGATAATATATAGGTTTTAGTATCGTGGCGGGTAGCAGCGAGTTCACGCATTGCTTCTTCGTCGTATTTTATAAAATCTTGCGCCTTGCGGGTTGCGGTATAATTTCTGATGCCAAGCTCATGCAATACATCTACGGCCATGTGTACAGAGGTATACAATGTTTCTCTGTAAATATTCATTACTCCTAAATCCAACAATTCATATGCATCAAACCTATTGCGTGCCCTTGCCATAATCTTCAATTTTGGAAAATGTTTACTAGCATTTAAAATTAAAGAGTGGTTAATATCTGGCGAATCAATTGCTGCTATAAGCATCTTTGCTGTTTCGGCCCCGGCAGATTTAAGTAGATCTATACGTGTAGCATCTCCATAATACACTTCGAATCCCATTTTTCTGAGTAATTCTACTCGGTCGCTATCATTATCTAAAATAGTTGCGTGAATACCGTTTGCTTTTAAAAATCTACCAATAGTACTTCCAAAATGTCCGAAACCGGCAATTATTACCGAATGTTTTTCGTGTATCTCATCGTGTTTATTTTCTTTTATTCCTTCTTTCATTCCGAAATACGGATCTATAAATCGTTCGTTAATTAATAGCAAAATAGGGGTGATGGTCATGCTCAACGCTACTACTACCATCAGCAATGCATTCCATTTGGGGTCGATAATTTGTAATTGCCCACTGAAATTTAACAGCACAAATGCAAATTCTCCGACCTGTGAAAGTAGAAATGCTAACAATAAATTTTGATCGTTTTTTATTTTGAAAATTTTTCCTGCCAGCAATAATACTGCTGCTTTTATCAACATAATAAATAAAACTATTGAAAATACTAATGCAGGTTTTTCAATAATTAAATTGAAATTAATACTAGAGCCAACACCAATAAAAAATAAGCCAAGTAATAATCCTTTAAAAGGTTCTATATCGCTTTCTAACTCGTGCCTAAAACTACTATTTGCTAATACTACTCCAGCTAAAAAAGTGCCTAATGCCGGACTGATGCCCACGATGCTCATTAAATACGCAACTCCAATTACTAAAAACAAAGCTGTGGCGGTAAACAATTCTCGCAAACGTGTGCGTGCAATAATTTTCATGAAAGGCTCTACCACAAACAATCCAGTAAGTACAATCCCAGCCATCGCGCCAAATACAGTGAGTGTTTTTAAGCCAGGAGTCAGGCTGCTTATAAATGTATGTTCGGATGTAGCGTTTAAGATATCGTTAGCGGCAAGTAATGGTAAAAATGCTAGAATTGGAATTACCATAATGTCTTGAAACAACAAAACTGAAAATGCAGCTTGCCCAGCACTCGATTTATGTAAGCCCTTTTCTTTTAATGTTTGCAAAATAATTGCAGTAGAGGACATGCTGATGGATAAAGCGATTGCAAAAGATGTTTGTATGCTAAATTCAAAATAGAAAATACAAATTGCTGCAATAATAAATGTGGTAAAAAACATTTGTATACTTCCCATGCCGATAATAGATCTTCGCATAATCCAAAATTCTTTGGGTTTAATTTCAAGGCCAATTATAAACAGCATCATTACTACACCAAACTCTGCTGCATGCATAATGTCTTCGCCTTCTTGCCCAACAAAACCTAATACAAACGGACCAATTAATATACCAGCGATTAAGTATCCTAGTACAGAACCTAAACCAATTTTTTTTGCAATAGGTACACAAATAATTGCGGCACCTAAAAATATAATAGAGCTTAATAAAATGTTATTTCCCATCTTACAAAGTTTTTATCCAATCGTTCAAATAGAGGTGTTGCTTTAAATCACTACTATCTACAGAGCTATGTGTAAGTTGTTTTAATATTTGTTGATATAAAATTCC
>JAGVEE010000308.1 GCA_020058405.1 Sphingobacteriales bacterium | reverse complement strand
TCTAAATACTAATCCTTAAATACTTGAATTTTAGCATTTATGGTTGTAAGTTCTGTAAACTTACCTTCATAACGCGTTGCCCTTACGATATGATTATCAATCCAATGATAATTACCTCCTCTAGGTTTGCCAAAAAGTATACCATGGTATTTGAAATTATGTTTCGCCAACCATCTTTCTGTAACTGCTCTATGCGCTTCTGTACGTGAGGTGAAAAAAGTAATTAAGTGTCCTTCTTCGTACCACTTATTAATCATTTCTAAGGCACCTTCATATATTGCTGCATCTTCCATTCGCTCTGGTTCCTCATTCGGAATATCATCGCAAATGGTTCCGTCGATGTCTATCAAAAAATTCTTAACCTCGTCTGGTAATTTCGGACTTAAATGATGTCCTTGCTCGTCTTTTACTTCTTCTAATTTCATTTTTTACTTTAGTCTTTAGTCTTTGGTCCTTAGTCTTTAGAATTTTGTCATTAGTCATTTTATCAAATTAGCATTATCCTTCCTATCTAATGACTATAGACTAATGACTAGCGACTAATTCACCCAATTCGCTCTATCACTTGGAGAAAACTTCCAAGGGGCACCGTTTGTTTCAATATTTGTTTGCATTGCATTTAAACTACTAGGCGCAGCAGATTCTTCCATTACCAAATATCTTCTTAAATCAATAATAATTGATAGCGGATCTATATTTACAGGACAAGCTTCTGTACATGCATTACAAGAGGTACAAGCCCATAATTCCTCTCGTGTGATATAATTATCTAACAATGTTTTTTCGTCAATAGCATCTTTACCATTTTTTTCAATATGGTTTCCAAATTCTGTTAATCTGTCGCGGGTATCCATCATTATTTTCCGCGGAGATAATAATTTGCCTGTTTGGTTGGCCGGGCATACAGATGTACATCTTCCACATTCTGTACAGGTGTAAGAATCCATTAATTGTTTCCAAGTAAGGTCTTGTACATCTTTGGCTCCAAATCTTCCAGGTGTAACACTTGCATCGGGTACGAAACTTGGGTCGAGCATAGCTTTCACTTCGTTGCTTACACTTTGCATGTTTGTGAGTTTACCTTTAGCATCTAAATTTGAAAAATAGGTGTTCGGAAATGCAAGGAAAATATGGAAATGTTTAGAGTAAGGCACATAATTTAAAAATGCCAATATTCCAATAATGTGGAACCACCAACAAGCTCTTTCAATAAAAATTAAACTAAATTGTTCGCTTGGTAATAAGCCTGCAAGCATTGATGATATTGGGAATGAGCCAGCTTGTATATAATGCTCGGCGCCTAATTGCTGCAATTTAAAATCTGCAGCATTCATTATTAAAAATGCCGACATCAATAAAATTTCTACTATTAAAATATAATTAGCGTCTGATTTTGGCCAAGCTGTCATTTCTGTACCCGAAAATCTTTTTAGCTTAATCAGGTTTCTGCGGGCTAAAAATACCACGCATGCTAACCATACTCCAAAGGCTAAGAATTCAAACGAGCCAATTAAAAAATTATACAAACTGCCTAAAAGTGGAGCAAATATTCTATGCGTTCCAAAAGCACCATCAATAATAATTTCTAATACTTCAATATTAATGATGATAAAACCAGCATAAATAAGAAAATGGAATATAAATGGTACAGGGCGTGTGGCCATTTTAGTTTGACCGAATGCTACTTTTAACATGGTCATCCAACGGTCTGATGCTCTATCCGAACGATCAATGTCTCTGCCTAACAATATATTGCGACGAATTCGGGCAATATTTTTAGAGAATAAATAAACAGCAGCAGCTGTAAGGGCAATAAATAATAACTGTAAAACCATATAAATATACACTTCCTGCGAATTTAAGCTTTTGTATAGTTATTTTATATCCAAAAAAAGTTTTTTCGCTATATAGACTGATTTTAAATGCTTTCCATAAAATTTCAAAAAAGATTTTTTAAAATCGATAAAGATGCTACATTTGCAGTCCCAAAAGGGTGATATAGCTCAGTTGGTAGAGCAAAGGACTGAAAATCCTTGTGTCCTTGGTTCGAATCCGAGTATCACCACAAAGCCTTCTAAGAAATTAGAGGGCTTTTTTTGTTTCTGAGTTATTTGTTATTGAGTTATTAGGTAATTGAGTTATTTGGTTATGTTAGTGCAACTAGTTAGATTTATCAATAACTGGTTATTAAGTTATTAGGTTATTGAGTTATTAGGTTATTGAGTTAATTAGTTATTCTGTGCTAAACACGTTTTTTATATGACAAAATAACCCATTAACCTAATAACCTATTAACCTATTAACCTAATAACCCATTAACCTATTAACTCAATAACCCCAAACCATGTTAAAATTACTATTCACTACAATTCTACTATTTGCATTTCAATTTGGTTTTACCCAATCCAATCGTTGCGCAACCATGCATTTATTAGAAAAGAAAATGCAAGTAAATCCTGACTTACGCAAGAGAGTTCAGTTTTCAGAGACTTTGATTCAAAACACATCGAATAATGTTCAAGAGATGAATTCAGTAGCCATTAT
>JAGVEE010000061.1 GCA_020058405.1 Sphingobacteriales bacterium | reverse complement strand
TTATCAAAATCTAAATATGATTGAGATAAACTGTCTAGTTTATTAAATCGAATGGTATCTTCTTTTGTTTTTGTTATCTCATATTTGAGAGTATTAATTTTTACACGTTGTGAATATCCTTCAAAGGATAGTAAACACAAGATACAAATGACAATACTCTTGAGCATAAGTTTTGTTTTTTTAAAATTGCCAAGCCAATATTCTACTTATTTTATTGCCTTGTTTCATTTCAATGGTGCGTACTTCTTTGGCTTGTAATTTCTCTAAATGGAAATAATTTTTTTGTAGATGTTCCTTTTTAGAAACTAAGGTCGTAAACCATTTTACCTGCGAAGCAAACTCTTTGCTTTGGTAAATCATATCGTTTACAAACTTTAATTCTCCACCTGGGCACCATAATTCATTGTTTTTTCCACCAAAATTTAATCGTGGTTTTTCCACTAATGCACCTCTTAAATTACTAACTTTTTTAATATTTCCTTGCGCAGCTTCTTTTGCCGATTTATGGAAAGGTGGATTGCAAATGGTTAAATCAAATTTTTCTTTTGGTTTAATAATGCCTTTAAAAATATCTAAACTCTTCTGTAATCTTAATTCTATACTGCCTTCTAAAGCTTTGTTTTGTTTTATAATTTCAGATGAGGATTCTATTGCTTTAGATTCAATATCACTGCCCACAAATTTCCATTGATACTCTCTTACTCCAATAATGGGGTAAATGCAACTGGTGCCTACTCCAATATCTAAGCAACGTAGGTTCGTATTTTGCTCTCCAAACAAGTCGGCCACATAATGTATATAATCTGCTCTGCCAGGTATTGGCGGACATAAATATCCTTTGGGTATTTCCCAATAATCGATGTTGTAATATCTTTTTAAGAGTGCTTTATTTAGGGCAATCACCGCTTCTGGATCAAAAAAATCAATCGTTTCAATTTCATGCTCATTCATAAACACAAATTCTCTTAAAGCAGGATAAGTAGATATTAATGCCATAAAATCGTAATAAGTACGATGTCTGTTTCTGGGGTGGAAGTTGTCTTTGCTGGTCAAGGTGAGTTGTGAATTGTGAATTGTGGTACAAATATAGGCATTAATGTACAATGTATGTTGTACAATGTACACTGTACAACATACATTATACGAATTTTACAGAATTTAGAATCGTTTACAGTTTAACAATTCAAACAGGCTTTATTCATTATTCCAAAAATCACTTTCCGGTATTTATATACTTTATAAGTACACTAAAGTACTCTGTTCTTACAGGTTTTGCAGTTAGCGCTAAATCGTGCAATCCATTATTTATTACTTTTGTACTCGCATTCGGGCCTAAAGTTTTGCCTAATTCTTGTATTTCCTTTACATCTAACACCGCATCACCTTTTCTAAATTCTTCGGTCCACACTTCTCCGTAAATACTTTTATCCGAACTCAATACTAATACAGAATCGTTTAAATTCAATCCTTCTTTTACTTGCAAATGCCCTTTATGTATAGCTCTTAACCAGCCTGCATCCATTGGGAAAGCTACAATTGGCTTCCAAGTTTCGTTATATTCCCATTCGCCTTTGTAATCTTTATGTATAGTTTCACCGTATAAGCCCGATAAACCTTTTGGTAAGGGAAGTTTAGGGAAGAATCTTCCGATAAACGACATCACGGGTATTAATATTTTCTCTTTAAACCAACTTTGGTTCATGCTTAAAAAAGGAGAGTTTAATATTATTCTATTGTATTTTTTATTTGTTGGGTGTGTAGCTGCATACAAAGAAGTGGTTAAGCCTCCAGTAGAGTGAGAATTTATGGTAATGTCTGTGTGCCCTTCTGTTTTTATAATACTCAAGGCTGTATCAATATCCGGAAAATATTCGTTTAAATTTCTACAGCTGTTAATGCGTTGATGTGATAGGAATGAACGGCCGTATTTACGTAAATCGATTGCATAAAAATCGATGCCTCGCTCTGTTATTGCTTGGGCTAGTTCTCTGTTGAAAAAATAATCGCAAAAACCGTGAATATATAACACCGCCTTGGTACTTGGAGTATTCGATTTTTTTCTAATGATGGTGCAAATTACTTCGCCTTCTTCATCGGCTGGCATTTGTATTACTCTTTTTTCGTATCCTTCGCCTAAAACATCTGCAATGTATTGAGCTTGTATGTTTTCATTTAAAAACAGAATACTTATGGCTATTAAAAACAGGTTTTTCATATTAACTATTTTTTAATTTTTGTAATACTTTATCTACGTCTTCTGGTGAATCTATTGCAAATGTATCTTCATTTGTAATGGCTGTTTTTATTTTATATTGATGTTCAATCCATCTCAATTGTTCCAATGATTCTGCAGATTCTAAACTCGATGTTTTTAATTTTGTAATTTCTTGTAATACATTTTTTTGGTAGGCATAAATACCAATATGTTGGTAAAAAGTATGCAGGCTTAACCACTCATTTTTATTTTTATTTCTGATGTGTGGTATGCACTCTCTTGAAAAATAAATGGCAAAATTTTCTGAATCTAAAATTACTTTCGGAGTATTGGTATTGAACAGAACATCTTCAGAATCTATAACCTTAATTAAAGTAGCAATTTGAGTTTTCGAATCAGCAAAACAATTAGCTAATAAATCTATTTGGCTTGGATTAATAAGGGGTTCATCGCCTTGTATGTTGATGATTACATCGGTGTCGATGTTCATTTTTAAGGCTACTTCTGCACATCTATCCGTTCCACTTGGATGCTTCTCATCAGTCATGCAAACTTCTGCACCAAAGGATGCTGCATGTTTGTATATTCGTTCGTCGTCGGTTGCAATTATAATACGACTGAGCGATTTACTTAACTTACATTGTTCATAAACTCTTTGCAACATCGACTTTCCAGCTAAGTCTATCAAGGGCTTTCCCGGGAATCGGGTAGACGCATATCTTGCTGGAATAATACCTGTTGCCTTTATCATTTTTTAGATTTAGACTTTCCAGTATTTGAGAATAAACTGAATAATTCAGCATCAATTTTTTGAATAATTTCTCCTAAATCCTCCGGTTTATCAGCAAAGTTCATTCTATCTACACTAATAGTTAATAGTTTTCCTTCTTTGTAATTGCCAATCCAATTTTCATAACGTTCATTCAATTTAGATAAGTAATCTAAGCGAATGCCCGATTCATATTCTCTCCCTCTTTTTTGAATTTGATTTACTAAGGTAGGAACCGAAGCCTTTAAGTAAATCAATAGATCTGGCGGGTTTATAAATTCTTTTACCGATTCAAAAACGTCTAAATAATTGTTATAATCTCTGCTCGACATTAAACCCATATCATGCAAATTGGCTGCAAAAATATAAGCATCTTCATAAATGGTTCTGTCTTGTACAATTTCTTTTTTGCCTCTTTGTATTTCTACAATTTGTTTAAACCTGGAGTTTAAAAAATAGATTTGAAGATTGAAGGCCCAACGTTTCATGTCTTGATAAAAATCTTCCAAATACGGATTTTGATCAACAGCTTCGTATTGAGCTTCCCAATTATAATGTTTAGCAAGTAATTCTGTTAAGGTTGTTTTCCCTGCACCAATATTTCCAACAATAGCAATATGCATAATTTAAATTTTACCGAATATATAGAATCTATTTTAATTTTTAGAACTTCTTAAAACCTATGATTTCTCGAACCTCTCTAATTGTTTTTCCTGCGCTCTCACGAGCCTTTTCTTGCCCCAGTGTTACTACTTTACGTAAGTAGTCTTCATTCCGCTCTATGTCCTCAATTTTTTCTCTAATTGGAGTTAAAAAATGAGTAATATCTTCCGTTAATTGCTTTTTCATATTGCCATAACGAATTTCACATTTATTGTATAATTCGTTAAAATGATCGAGCGTATCTTTGCTCGAAACAGCCTTCATAATGTCGAATAGATTTTGAATAATATCTGGCTTAGCTTGGTTCATTTCTGTTGGTCCGCCATCTGTAACAGCTTTCATCACCTTCTTTTTAATCACTTCCGGAGAGTCGCCTAAATAAACTGCATTATTTTCACCTTCAGATTTACCCATTTTACCTTTTCCATCTAAACCCGGAATTTTTATTAATTCGGTTCCAAAATTAAATGCCTGTGCTTCTGGGAAATACTCCACATCATACATTCGGTTAAATCGATTACTAAATGTTCGAGTCATTTCTAAATGCTGTTCTTGATCTTTACCCACTGGCACTTTCGTGGCACGGTGTATAATTATATCAGCCGCCATCAATACAGGATACGTTAATAAACCCGCGTTTACATTATCTGGGTTTGCACGTACTTTGTCTTTAAAAGAAGTAGAACGTTCTAACTCGCCTAAATAGGCATTCATGTTCATGAGTAAATACAATTCGGGTATTTCAGGTACATCACTTTGAATGTAAATGGTTGATTTCTCAGGGTCGATACCTGCAGCTAAATACTCTACTAATACCCTGCGAACGTTGTTATGCAAATCACTAGGAGTAGGGTGTGTGGTTAATGAATGGTAATCTGCTATAAAAAAATAGCAATTATATTCATGCTGCATCTTCAAAAAGTTCTGTACAGCACCGAAGTAATTCCCTAGATGCAAATTTCCTGTTGATCTAATTCCGCTAACAACTGTTTCCATACGCCGAAAGTACTAAAATTTGATTATTTTTAGGCCATGAAATTAATATTACAAAAAGTACATTTCTTTTGGTATATGTTTTGGGTTGCATTATCATTTTATATTATGTACCCCTTATTTTATTACTATACACGTAAAGAAAGCAGGTATTTTAAAGTGGCCCGCCTACGTAAAATTTGGTGCGATATTGGCTTTATCATAGGATTTTACAGATACAAAACAGAGTTCGAAGTTCCGGTTGATTTCAACAAAACGATGGTGATAGTTACCAAC
>JAGVEE010000083.1 GCA_020058405.1 Sphingobacteriales bacterium | reverse complement strand
GATCTCTGCATCACATTCTGCTTGCGGGTCTGTAGGTGGAGCTGCATCAGGATTAATAGCATCCGGGTCCGTAACATCCGCTGGTCTCATCATACTAGCAGTTACTACCATGCTACTTCCTGTTGGGTTACTTGCAATAGTACCCGAAACTGTCATGGTAATAATTGCACCATTATTCATATTCAGTACCGCATTTGCTTGCTGTGCTGTGGAAGTACTAGTAGATACTACACTTCCAGTACCTGTGGTAACGGTACCTGATATGGAAACATTTGTTAAATCAGTTGGATATGCCAATCTAAACGCTGCTCCAGTTACGTTATCAGGACCATTATTCTTTACTACGACTGTATACGTTATATTTCCACTCGGACAGACTGTACTCGAACTTGGAGTAATGCTTACCGTTTGCAAATCTGATTCTCTAATTCCAATAGTTACACTAGAAATTACTGCCTGACTTGGAATGTATGTCCATGTATCAATTGATTTTTCATTACCAAAACCAACATCCGTTCCATTACCAAACTTATGTCCGTTAATACTACTGCGTATACCATTAATATTCGCTTTTATAGGGCTTGGTACACCTCCAGATTGTGGAGTTATTGTTGCATCATTCCAATAAAGTGTATCTTGATTTGCAATTGAATTTCCACTTGCATCGGTTCTGTATATAATTAAACCATTTCTGTTATCCTCTAAATCTAAATAAGGAAAATGCACTTCAGCTCCGAGTAAAACAACCTTTACTTTAATTGTAGTTGTTCCCGAACCAATTTTATTTCCAGTCCCATCATTACCATCAAAAAACACACTATTATTTCCATAAAATGCCGTACCTGTAAGTCGTCGGTCAACTGCATCTGTATAAATACCATTGTTGTTTACATCTATGTCGATGTTATAATTACAAGTTTGGTTAGAGGTAAAACTTATGTATCCACCGGCAGGATTACTTCCTGCAGCATTCGGAGTTCCTTCAACACCATTAAACGAATAATTACTCACCGTCGGAGTTACTGGAGAGGTCTTTAACCAAGTGTTTCCTAAAATTGAAAATGAATTTTGGGGTAAATCTGAGGATGGTGGATTAAAAAATAATTTTTGTGTAATGTTATTTATACCATCTGCAGAACGTGGGTCTTGCACTGGAATATTTGTCGTACTATTATAACTCGAATAAGATGCTTCCCCACTTGCTGTTTTAAACCCCTTATTATTTACAAAGAATGCGGAGTTTAATCCTTGACTTCCGTTATTCTCTACTTTATAGAAAAATCCATCATTCGTTAATACATAAAATTTCCCGTAAAAGCCATTTGAAAAATCCGCAGCTTGTACACTATGGAACATCGTGGTAAATAACCTACCGTTAATAAATGCATTGTTGGCTGTATTCCGTACCGAAACGTCAAACGCAGCTATTAAATTATTATTGGTTGGCTGATCGCTTGTATTTGTTGCCGTCCAAGTAGCATTCGCTAATTTTGCAACCGGATTAGCTAGTTGAGATGAATCAGGTGAAATGAAATTAATTTGCCAAATACCTTCTTGTCCGGCTGTTACAGTTTTAGTGTATGGCGTATAACCAGAAGTATAGCCAGGGTAATCTGGCCCGTTTAATTCCTCTGTTCTATTAGCTATTCTACCTACTGTGGTAGAGGCCGTACCTGAACTATAATGATCGCCATTAGGTGCTTTTAAATCTATTCTCCCTTTTAAACTCCCGGTTCCTATCCCTTGTGCACTCGATCCTACATAAATTGTTTCTCCTTGCCTCACATACACATACATTGTACCTTTTGTAGGAAATGGATTATATACTGATGTTGCTACATGGCTTCCTAAATACGCCCTAAAACCAGCTACTCCGCTCGGATAAAGATCTTTACTCCCTTCGGCATAACCATTGGTTATTCCAAGGAATAAGAAAGAAAGGAATAAAAAAAGCGTAAGTAATCTTTTAATCATACTGTCTGTTTCAACCTTCTTTAGAAAACTTACATATTTTCAAGTTTTACTTGCAATAATCACTCAAATTTGTCCCGTCTTGGGAATTTAGTGCTACTACTTGTCAAAGTAATGTCTTTTTCAGAAAATATATATTTACTTAATAAATAAGAAAACTATATTAGAGCTGAATAAAGGCACTATTTGAACTGATTAACTTTTAATGCTGTTTTTAAAGTTAGTTGTAGGATAAAAGAATCAAATATTCCTCCGAAATTTATACCTATGTATTGTATGATTATAAATAACTGATTTACAATAAGATAATTTATTTTTTATTGGGCAATAAAGTACACGAATTTTAAAATTCTTCCCAAATAGGTAAATGATTTATTGATTTTGGAAAAAGATTACTTTTTTTAGGAATATCTTAGTATTTATTGGGTTTTTGGTTGGTTTTAAGCCATGAAATGAAGCCTGGAAATGAATTCCTCCAAAATATTTCTTGATGTTGGCCATATTCTATCGTTTTAGCGATTGTGTTATTCTTATCGTTCTTAACAAGAATTGATTGTATTTCATTCATATTGTCTACATATCTTTTCCCTTCCAATCCTCCCGCAATCATGTAAACATTTCCTTTCCAATCTTTATTTGAATTTACATTGATCTCTTTTTTTAACGCCTCCATATTCGTCCAAAATGCCGGCGAAAATACTCCTGCACTTCCAAAAACATCTGGATATCGCATTATTGCGTATAACGAAATTAAGCCTCCCATACTACTGCCACATATACTCGTATTTCTACTGTCTTTTTTAGTCCTGTAAACACTGTCAATGTATGGCTTTAAATCATATACTAAACTTTTCAAATACTCTGTTCCACTTCCCTTCACATCCCAAATATTCACTTCATCGGGCTTCACCTTAAAATCATATGGGCTGTATTCAGATAGTCGATCACTCCCGCCATTATCTATGCCAACAATTATGAGGTTAAATTTTAACTTCTGCGACAATGTATCCATACATTCATCAACTCCCCATTCACCAAAAGGACCCGTTAATTCATCAAACAAATTTTGTCCATCATGCATATACATTACTGCATATTTTTTTGTAGATGTTAAATAATCTGATGGGGTGTAAACCCATATTCTTCTGGTTTTCCCAAGAATATGTAACGGAAAATTATCTGAAATTATTTTTACATTTTTACTAGCAGTACTCTGCCTAGCAATTGTTGCAAACTCATCTTTCCATCTATTAATCTTTATTACAATAGTGGTGTCATTTTTTATTTTTGATGTCT
>JAGVEE010000036.1 GCA_020058405.1 Sphingobacteriales bacterium | reverse complement strand
ACTCGAACCAATTACGAGTTGATCTGTATCTAAGAGTTCGAACTGTACAACTTGTTGCTGTTCTGCTAATGCTTTTAACCAATGTTGCACTTTCGGGAGTTCCTTTTGCCCTAAGCCATTACTTCGCATGTCGGCCAATTGAGCATTAGTAATTTCTTGCGAATAAGAATGGGCACGTACAATCGCTCCAGCTTTTATACCTTTTTTTACAGATCGGCGAATATTTTCGGAATAGCTGAACTCTTTTGTAAGATCAACTGTTGCGGTATAATATATTTTATGCCCCCAAGCTGCCCAAGTAAAAGGGCGAATGTCTTGCGCATAAGGTGCCAACTTAAGGTCGATGGCATCAAAATCTTTCTTCAGTTCTAAAATAATTAATTCCCAAGCATTGATAAATGTGCGTTCGCTAAAGTCGGCATGCTTGTGTCTAGCCTGGTAGAAAAAATGAGTGCAAAGCTTTGCATCTCTTCCATTGTGTAAAATTGGCAAAGAGAGTATTGGGTTCTCTTTATCATAAATAGTATATACACGTATGTCTTTTTGATAGGCTTTGGCAATACTGCTTAAAAAAGCAGCTGAGTTAAAAAGACCTTCGCTAACTGAAAGATTCAGTTGTAGGTAATCGCTCCACGAATATCTTATTAATCTCATGCCTTAAAAATGCAATAATTTTAATTCAGAACGAAATATCAATTATATTCGTACCTCATGAAAATGACTCGAAACGCAATCATCTTCCTATTATTTATTTGTATGCATGGCCTCTCTTTTTCTGCGGATAGAGCCATCATCAAAATAAAATCGAATGCTACGGGTATTATAAAACTAGAGGCAAGCACAGTAAATGGATTGTATCCAGAGTATGCTAACAAGAACCCTCGCTTTTTTCACCTCTATAAAAACGGAATTGAAATTTCATACTTACTAGCCGATACCAATAGTAATTGGACCAATAACAATGCCTTGTATTTTTATGCCGAAAAAAATGATGGACATTTAGATAAAGAATTATATGCAAAAGCAGGTGCAGCTTTAAACCCACACCATTCTATATATTCAGATACAGCTATTTATTTTTTATACATAGATGAGGCCTCCCAAGGATTGTATTACAAACACAAAGCAAATACGGCAAGTACTATTTCTATTGATGAAGTAGCCGTTGAAAAAATCGTTGTATTTGCAGAACAATATTTTTTAGGCAAAAATTACGGATCTGGAGCAACACAATCTGAGTATACCATGGGCGAAGGTTATTCTGGAGCACTTTGGAGTTTAGGCGGCAGCCAAATACGCAATTTTGATTTACCAACTTTAGCAAATACAAGTACAGTAGAAATAGAATGTTACGTATCTGGCCAGTCGGATGCAGTTTCTGCCAACCCAAACTTTAACCATCATATACAAATAAATTTACAAGGCAATGGTAACACGCTTTTGTTAGACACTACTTATAAAGCCTATGATTGTGTGCGTAAAAAGTTCTTCTTGAGCAATACTCTATTTAATACGAGTAATAGTTTGCAATTTCTGAGCATCAACGATTTGGGAGCGCAAAGTGATTTTAATACTACACCCTACATCAAACTGAAGTATAAACAGAAAACTAATTTAGCAGGGCAAACACTGTTAAGATTTACCTTACAAAACCCTTCGAAAACCAATTTATACTTTAACAATGTACCATTAGATAGCATCGTTTTATTTAACCAAGCAACACGCAGCTATTATACTGCGAATATCACAAACGATAGTATTTACTATACGGTAGATGGTACTACAAATAAACATTCATACATAGTAAGTTCTATAAAACAAACCCATTTGCTGAGCAATGTTAAACTTGAAAAAGCAAGTGTAAAAGAATTTGATTTTAGCAATGAAGAAAATGAGCTCATTATTTTAACAAGCAAAGCTTTTGAAAACGCAGCGCAACAATATGAACAATACAAAGAGTTAAAAGGCCAAGCTAGTATTGTGGTATATACAGAAGATTTATATAATGCATTTACCTACGGTTACCACCACCCTATTGCGATTAAAAAATTTGTGGATGCCTACATGGCCAGCGCTAAAGCTCCGGCTAAAAATTTATTTATTATAGGCAAAGGCATACAAAGCAATTTATATGCGAACCCCAATTTTGCGAAGCGTAATTTTGTGCCAAGCATTGGCATACCACCCTCTGATATATTATATGTAAGCAGTTTAGACTTCTCTTTACTAGCACCAAAAATGGGTGTAGGCAGAATTGCAGTGGAGAGCAACCAAGAAGCATTGGATTATTTAGATAAACTAAAAGACCAAGAAGCAAATACAGATGATGGACTTTGGCGTAAGAACCTAATTCATGCAACCGGAGGAAGAAGTATTGGAGAAAACACCTCTTTTTCTGCAGCATTAAAAGCATGTGAAGACTTAGCAGTGCAACCTTTTATGGGTGCAAAGGTTATAAATTTCAACAAAAAAGTAAACGAACCTGTAAGCGATAATTACCGTGAGAAAATTGTAGAACTTACCGATGCCGGAATAAGTTTGCTGAGTTATTACGGACACGGAGCAAACTACTTTGTGGAAATAAATTTTGGCGAACCCGAAGCCTTGAATAACCGAGGTAAGTATCCTGTTTATTATTTAAGTGGTTGCTCAGTTGGTAATTTTGCAAATGATAATTCGATGGGCGAAAATTACATACACGCCAAAAACCGCGGTGCAATTGGTTGGCTAGCCAGCAGCGATTTAGGCTTTACATCTTACCTTACAGAATACCATAGGCTGTTTTACACACATGCATTTACAAAAAACTACGGCAAAAGTATTGGCGAAATACAAAAAGAAACCATTGCCGAATTTGCCAATGCAACAGACTCTATAAATATTTTGCATACCAGGCAAATGGTGTACCAAGGCGACCCAAGTTATAGACTCTTCTCTCCAGCTAATGCCGATTACTCTGTGTCCACTAATGGTTTTTTTGTAAGCGATAAAAAATTTGCTAATAACGATTCGGTAGAACTTGCATTTATACTCCGCAACACCGGCAAAGCCCTTGCAGACAGCGTAACGTATTCTATTGAACGAATTGTAAATAACAACACCACAGCTTACCCACTGCTTAAACGCGATGCTTTATTAAATACAGATACTTTATATTACACCGTAGAAAGAAACAAAACATTTAGTGGTACTAACAAAATAAAATTACAAATAGACCCCGAACAAAATATCACAGAGCTTAATGAATTAAACAATACCATCGAAAAAGAATTTTACCTCTCGAGTTTTACCCCGCTTATTATACAACCACGCAATTCTTCTGTTTTAAAAACAAGCACCCTAAACTTAGCCGTACAATGCAGTGATTTGTTGGCGAAAGATATAGAGTATAATGTGGAGATAGACACGAGTGCTTCTTTTAATTCTCCGTATAAAAAAACATTTAAATGGATAGAGCAGCAAGTGCTTATGAAAAAAATAACGCTTGGTAATTTATCTGTAAACACGAATGTTTACCTACGTGTAAGCATAAAAAACAACAGCGAAACATCTGATTGGTTTGTACATGAACTTATATACTTGCCCAATAATGAAAGTAAATGGTTTCAAAACCGTGTAAGCTCCCTACCCTCTGAAATGTTTAATACAGTAAAAACAGAAAATAATAATTTAGCTTTTATTGATAATAATGTAGAGTTTGCGATTAACACACGTGGAGATAATGCTCGTACCGATTCTGTGGAGAGAAGAATGCGTTTAAATAATAGTGCTCCTGTTTTTTTAGGATCGGGAATTACAGGTATTTGTTTATTGGCTTTAGAGCCTAAAAGTTTAAAACGTTTTAGCTATGCAAGTGCATATAATTTAGATGCCAATACCCCCGACTATCCTTTCGAAAAGTACCGATACTCTGGAGTGTATGTATTTAATACCAACTCTGCAACAGATAGAGATTCTTTATTACATTACCTAAACTCCATACCTACAGGTTATGTAGTGGGTGGTTATAACGGTTTAAATGCTAACCTAAACACCTTGCCCGAAAATATTTTACAAGCTTTAGAAAGCTTAGGCTTGGCAAAAGTGAGAAGCATACCAAACGGAGAGCCCTATGCATTTGTAGGTTACAAAGGTGCTAGCATTGGCAGTGCTGCCGAAAAAACAGCCGAGCCAGGTATAGGCATCGACCCAAAAAATCAGTTTATACGTTTAAACTTTACACATGTTGGAACCTGGGATAGAGGCAGTATTAGTTCTGAACGAATTGGACCTGCAAACAGTTGGAAATCTATTAACTGGAATTTTACGAAAGAATTAACAGACGAATTTGAACTTGAACTTTTTGCGATTGACACCAACGGAAATACGAATAAAATAAGTACACACGCACAAGCAATAGACAGTATAAACCTGAGTAGCTTAAACGCAACCCTCTACCCCTATTTGCAATTAAAAGTAAGCTTTAAAGATTCTATAAATTTTAGTCCTGCTGCTTTTAAGTACTGGTCGGCAAACTATGGCTTACCTGTAGAACTAAGTGTATTCCCTCAATACAAATACTTATTGAGCCCTGCTAAAACACAACAAGGAGATAGTATTGCGTATAATTTTGCCTTTGTAAATTTAGGCGAAGAAGCAATTGATAGTACGAGAATTGAGTTGAAAATTGAGTTTGCAGACCGAACAAGTATAGTACTAACGCAAGATACCGTGTTGGCTTTGGCTGCGAATGATACCCTTGTAAAAAACTACAAAATAGATACACGGAATTTGTTGGGTAATTTGAAATTAATAAGCAGTATACAAGCTGTAAATACTAACGAGAGCAGTAGTTTTAACAATACTTTTGAGAGTGCAGTAATGGTGGAACGCGACCAGAAAGCACCGCAATTAAAAGTAACTATTGATGGGAAAATACCGATGCAAAACGATTTAATTTCTCCACGCCCTCTCATCAATATAAAACTAAAAGACGAAAACCCATACTTACTGTTAAACGACAGTAGTTATGTAATAGTAGAACTAAAGAAACCAAATGCAAGTACGTACCAAAGCATAAGTTACCAAAATGCAGAGATGAGTTTTACGCCGGCTAGTAATACAAACAATAACGAATTGAATATACTATACCAACCCTATTTTAAAGACGATGGAATGTATAGCTTGCGAGTAAAAGTAAAAGATGCAAGTAATAATACACAAGCTAATACAGGGTATAGCATAGATTTTGAAGTGGTAAATGCCTCGAGTATTACACACTTTTTTCCCTACCCCAACCCTTTTACTACGCATACCCAATTTGTGTTTACCCTAACAGGAGAAATGGTTCCCGACGATTTGAAAATACAAATAATGACTGTGAGTGGTAAAATTGTGAGAGAAATAACCAAAGCAGAATTGGGAAGCATTAAAATTGGGCATAACATTACAGACTACAAATGGAACGGTACCGATGAGTACGGCGACCGATTGGCAAACGGAGTGTACTTGTATAGAGTAGTGTTAAAAAATGCAAGCGATTTTGAAAAGCGTAGTACCAGCGGCGACCAGTATTTTAACAGTGGTTTTGGTAAATTATATTTGATGAAATAAAAATTTACGCGCTAAGTTTTTAAGTTTATTTTGGTGATGCCACAGCTCGTAAAAAACCTGTAAGTTGCCAGGAAATCTGCTTTTATACAGAGCAATGCTTTTAAAGTTTGCCCCGCAAAAATCAAATTGAGTATATCCTTTATTTTTGAAAAATAACATAAAAGCATATTGCGCAAACACCCCGCCCCTATTACGTTTAAAAGACAATTCGTCTGTGTAAAACAATTGCTCTGCAGTAGGTTTACTGTGGTTAAAAATCATCTGAGCAAGCAACTCCCCTAGATCGTTTTTTATACTTAAAGTTTTTAGATGATGTTTATTTTGTTGCAAATCTTGCTGAATGATGGATAAGCGATTAGGACGAACTTTGGCTTTCAAAAATTGTATGTGTTGAATAATATCCAAATCGTTTAGATCTGCTTCTACAACAGCTAAGTGTTGCCACTTTTTATATTCGGGAATTGAGTGGATAGATGATTCAGAAAGATCTGTAAGAGATACAACATAGGTATATCTTTTGATGGCTGTAAAATTATTCCATAAAAACGGACGAATGTCTTGTGTTTTTGGATTGAGTTTTAAATGAACATCTCTGTACTTTTCTGTTAACTCTTTTGCTAAATTATTAGCTACTAATAAATATTTATGTGAAGAATTAAGTTCGCTTGGTAAGTTAATACATGAGTAGGCGTCTGATGCCAGCAGTTTTAAAGATGTTGTACTCATAAACTACACAATTGCTTTTTTAGGTTCTTCTAATTTATACAATGTTAAAATACATACCACAACATATATGGCTGCCAATAGTAATTTCAGCAAGTGCATATCAAACACCAAACTTAAAAGATAAAAAGGGAACATAATCCCAGCTGCTATGAATGCAATTTTATATAAATACCAAAAAGGTACTACATCAATCATTCTCACATTTAATATTATTTTGGAAAGGAAAATACAAACAAATGCATATACCACATTGGTAATTACGGCGGCTAAACTTGCACCTAAAATTCCATAAATTTTAATTAATATAATGGTAAGTGCAATATGGAAAAGCATTTCTACTCCTTGAATTATGCTAATATATTTTGTTCTATTGGTAATCAGAAAAATATCATGATAAGAGTTGAACCTCAAGAAAAAACTAAGTGCATACACGGCGAATAAGGTTGCACTTTGTTGGTAATACGAACCAAAGGCGATGCTAATAAAACTTGGGGCCCAAGCAATAAGTGATATTACAATGGGAAATAAAATAAGCACCACTTCTTTCTGGTAATTTTTACGAATGGCAATAAGTTCGGCAATGTTATTTTGTTGATATGCTTTTAACATATACGGAAAAGCTATGGCAGAAAAAGAGGTGTAAAACACCGTGATTAAAGGCACTTCGAAATTTCCGTTGCTAACAATGGCAATAGATTCTGGGTTGTTAAACAAATAACTAAGAATAATTTTATCTGTTTGCGACATAATGATGCCGAACAATAAACCAATACCGATAGGCAAGCCATATTTCCAAATTTCTTTTAAATAGTTAAGGTGTAGCTGAAACTTCTCATTTTTAAAATAACGTTCGAGGTACAAGGTGTTAAACAAAGTTGGCAGCAAGCCTGTAATGCTTAATAAAAACACATAATGTATTAAAGATGCTTTAACAGTATAAGCAATAACAATGAGCGCTAGTTTAATACTAAGCATGCTGAGTGTATTTACAAAGTAAACCCCCATTTTGCGAATGCTTAAAAAAATATTTAGCTCTACAGATTGAAATACCCCCGGAATAATGAGTAAAATAATCCAACTATTATACCGATTCCAGTCTAAAAAAGTGCTGGTACCAGGAAACACTAATTGATACGCAAACATTAAAAACACCACTATTGCAGTACTTATGAGCATTCCTACACGCAATGCATTAATGTAATTATATCCTTGCTGTGCATTACTAGATTTTTGTAGATAATAATAAATAGATTGAGCAAAACCCATTGAACCAACCGCCACAGCAATGCTTACAAATAATAAGATGTACCTAAATGAACCATACTCAGCAGGTATAAGGAAATGTGATAATAAGGCAATACTTAAAAAATTAAATACACTTATGATACTACTACCTAAGTATAACTGAAAGGATTCTTTATTGCTTTTAAACTTTTGCTTTACGAGTTCTATCACGTTGCTAAGATAGGAAATTTGGTTTATGTGGTGGTTAATAAGAATTAAGTATTAAGAAAGCGACGACAGTTCTTAATACTTAATACTTAATTCTTAATTCTTAATACTATTTTTAACCTATTTCCCAAAAACACCCCACTTTTCCACACGAATGGTAAAAAAAATTAGGTCTTTTTTAGAAAAACACTAAAAAAATTGGAAGAATGTGCTATTTTTGTGCATCAATTCTAAAAAACCACTAAAAAATGACTTCTATTAGATTCAAAGCCTTAGACACTGTTCAAAAAAGAGAGAACATTGTAGTAAAAACTCCCTCGAATCGTATTTCAGATTTCTATGCTGCAAACGTATTCGACAAAGCGAAGATGAAGCAATACTTATCAAAAGATGCTTTCATAGCCGTAGAAGAGAGTATTAATAATGGTAAAACAATAGATAGATCGGCATCCGACCAAATTGCTTCTGCCATGAAAACATGGGCAATTGAAAAAGGAGCTACTCATTATACACATTGGTTCCAGCCATTAACCGGCACTACTGCAGAAAAACACGATTCGTTTTTTGAGCCAAGTTCGGATGGTAGAGCATTAGAAAAATTTAGTGGCGACGCTTTAGTACAACAAGAACCAGATGCATCTTCGTTCCCGAACGGTGGTATTAGAAATACATTTGAAGCTAGAGGTTATACCGCATGGGATCCATCATCTCCTGCATTTATTATGGAGAATGGTTCGGGTAGTACATTATGTATCCCAACTGTATTTGTATCATATACTGGTGAGGCATTAGATTACAAAGCTCCTTTATTAAAAGCATTACACACTTTAGATAAAGCTTCGGTAGAAGTTTGTCAATATTTTGATAAAAACATTACAAAAGTAAACGCTTCATTAGGTATCGAACAAGAGTATTTTTTAGTTGATTTAGCCTTGTACAATGCTCGTCCGGATTTAATGCTTACTGGTCGTACGCTTTTCGGGCACATGTCTGCAAAAGGACAACAATTAGAAGATCATTATTTCGGATCTATTCCTGATAGAGTGTTGGCATTTATGGTGGAGTTAGAAACAGAAGCTATTAAATTAGGCATTCCATTAAAAACTCGCCACAACGAAGTAGCACCGAGTCAATTTGAGTGTGCTCCTATTTACGAAGAAATTAACTTAGCCATAGATCACAACCAATTGTTGATGGATTTAATGGATAAAGTTGCACGCCGCCATGGCTTTAAAGTATTGTTGCATGAGAAACCTTATGCAGGTGTAAACGGATCTGGTAAACACAACAACTGGTCGTTAATTACTGATACAGGAAAGAACTTATTAGCACCGGGTAAAACTCCAAAAAACAATTTGATGTTTTTAACTTTCTTCGTAAACACGATTAAAGCAGTGAGTGAGCATGCCGATTTATTGAGAGCAAGTATTGCCTCTATAAACAACGATCACCGTTTGGGAGCTAACGAAGCGCCACCAGCAATTATCTCTATTTTCTTAGGAAGCCAATTAGATGAAGTATTAAACGAAATTGAAACTTCTAAAATTAATAAAAAGATGGATACTAGCAACGCAATGTGGTTAGGCATTCCTAAAATTCCTCAGATTTTATTAGACAATACAGATAGAAACAGAACATCACCATTTGCCTTTACCGGAAATAAATTTGAGTTTAGAGCGGTAGGTTCATCTGCAAATTCATCTGCACCGATGACCGTGTTGAACACAATTATGGCCGATCAATTAATTGCATTTAAAAAAGAAGTAGATGGCTTAATAAATAAAGGAGAGAAAAAAGATGTTGCGATTTTAACTGTCATCAAAAAATACATTAAAGACTCTAAGGCAATTCGCTTTGAAGGAAATGGATACAGCTTAGAATGGGAAAAAGAAGCAGCGAAAAGAGGTTTATCAAACATTAAAACTACCCCAAAATCTTTAGACGCTTATGTGTCTAAAAAAACGACAGATTTATTTTTACGCAACCAAATTTTCAACGAAGTAGAAATTCATGCACGCCACGAAATTATGTTGGAAAATTACATGAAGAAATTACAAATTGAGTCGAGAACTATTGGGGAGTTAGCGATGAGTAACATAATACCAGCAGCAGTTCAGTACATGAACATCTTGTTGGAAAATGTAAAAGGCTTAAAGGAAATTGGTATTCCGAAAACACAATACGAGGCACAGATGGATTTAATTAAGTCGATTTCTGAACATATGTCGATAATTAAAAAATCGGTAGACCAAATGACAGAAGAGCGTAAGAAAGCAAATACCATTGCCGATTCTAGAAAATTAGCAATTGGATATGATGAGAAAGTAAAACCATTCTTCGAAACCATTCGTTATAGTGTTGATAAACTAGAACTTATAGTTGGCGACCAATACTGGCCATTGCCAAAATTCAGAGAATTGTTATTTTTAAAATAATAATTGATTAAAGGGTAAAAAGCCACCGATTAGGTGGCTTTTTTGTTATATTTTGAACTCGGCAGTGCCAAATTCTCTAAAAAAATATATATTTGGTTTTTCCTACGGTATCATATTTGCTGTGGGATGCGTTTATAAATAGCAATATTCATCTAAAATGAAGTTAAAACACATTTATTTTTTAATCGCCACAATTGGTGTTAGTACAATTTTTTACTCTTGCGGTGCTCAAAAACCGAGCGTAGCGGCAGCAGAAAAGGCTTTTAACAACGAAAAGTACTTTATGGCAGCCGATTTGTATAAAAAAGCAATTCCAGATGTTCGTAAAAAAGAAGCGAAAGCGGAAATTACTTTCAAAATTGGTGAATGTTACCGTTTAATAAATAATAACAAGCAAGCAGGTACTTGGTACGAAAAGGCAATTAAAGCGGGTTACGAAGAAGATACTGTTTATGTGCAATATGCAAATGCATTAAAAGCACAAGACCGTTTTGACGATGCGATAGATGTTTATAAAGAACATTTAACTAAAAAACCAAACGACTCTGTAATAATCGGGAAGATTGAAAATTGCAAGAAAATAATTGAGTGGAAGAAAAAAGATGTAAACTTTGAAGTGTACAACGAAGCATCGTTGAATACTAAAGACATGGAATATGCTCCATCATTTTACGGCAAAGGAATTATTTTTACTTCGAACAGAGGTACAGTAAAAGGTAAGAACTACTACGAAAGAACTGGTAAGAATTACGAGAATATTTACGCCTCACAAACTACTGGCAAAAATAAATGGACAAAAGCAGAGCCATTAAACAAAGACATTAACACACCTTTTAACGAAGGAGTTGCTTCTTTTGATAATAACAATAGAATCTTATATTTTACTCAGTGTAACGGACCAAAAGGAAAAGAAAGCTCGTGTAGAATTTACGAAACTCAAAACGAAGGCAATACTTGGTCGGCACCTAAAGAGGTAATGATTCCGAACCCAGATTCAGCGATATTAGGTCACCCAAGCATTACAGCAGATGGAAACAGAATTTATTTTGTGAGTGATTTTGCTGGAGGTATAGGAGGTAAAGATATTTGGTATTCTGATAAACAAGGTACTTCTTGGAGTACACCTGTAAACGCAGGACCGAAAGTAAACACTACGGGCGACGAAGAGTTTCCGTTTATACATCCATCAGGAACTTTATACTTCTCTTCTACTGGGCATTCTGGTATGGGAGGTTTTGATATTTTCTTTTGCGATTTTGAAGAAGGAGATTGGACAGAAGCGATGAATTTAAAATCGCCTACCAATTCTGCAGGCGACGACTTTGGTTTTATTTTAGATGAAAGCAAAGAAGTTGGATACTTATCATCAAATAGATTTGGTGGCAAAGGCGAAGACGATATTTATTCGGCTTATGCTATTCCATTAGTATTTACAGTAAGTGGTAAAACCATTAACAATGCTACTAGTAAAGTATTAGCACAAGCTAAGGTTACCATTATTGGTAGTGATGGAAGTACACAAACAATTACGAGTGATGCAACAGGATCTTACAAATTCACGATTAAAAAAGATGTGAACTACCAAATGAATTCATCTAAATACAGATTCTTCGGAGATGTAGGTGAATTGAGTACTTATGGATTAAAAGAATCAAAAGAATACAGCATCAACTTTAAATTAAACCCAATTCCTTTAAAGGAAATTGTGTTAAAAGGTATTTTATACGATTTAGCAAAAGCAGATTTAAGAGAAGAATCTATTGCAACCTTAGACTCGTTAATAAAAACATTAAGAGATAACCCAACATTTGTGGTAGAAGTTGCAGCTCATACCGATTCACGTGCCGACTCAACTTATAACAATGATTTATCGCAAAGAAGAGCACAATCAGTGGTTAACTATTTAGTATCTAAAGAAATTGAAAGAGAACGATTGGTACCAAGAGGATACGGAGAATCTAGGTTATTAAACGACTGTAAAGATGGGGTTGAGTGTACTGAAGAGCAACATCAAGAAAACAGACGTACTTCATTCTCGGTAATATCTGAAGATTATGTTTCTAAAGAAGCACCAAAAATTCCTGAAGCAGGTAAACCAAAACCAGCGGCACCAGCACCGGCAAAACCAGGTATAACACCACGTACTGGTTCTACAGCAAACCCAGGAGCGGCAACAGGCGTGGCTGCAGGTACAACTGTACCAGCAAACTCAACTCCAGCAGGAACTGTTAAACCAGCTACTCCAAATACAACAGGTTTACCAGCTTCGGCAACTCCAAGTGGTACTACAACTACTACTCCTGGAACCAGAGTAATTACAAGACCAGCAGGCACAACACCTGCTAATAATAATGGACTACCAGCTTCGGCTACACCGAGCGGTACAACTCCTACTGGAGCAAAACCAGGTGGTGTAGTAAGACCTAGTGGAAACAACGGATTACCTGCATCGGCAACACCGAGCGGTACAACTCCGGCAAGTACTACTCAAGGTACAAGAGTAATTACTAGACCAGCAGGCACAACACCAGCGGGTACTACTACAGCTACTCCTGGTACAACTAAGCCAGCAAGTACTCCAGCGGGTACAACTACTACACCAGTAACTAAACCGGCAGTTACACCAGCAGGTACTACTACTACACCAGTAACAAAACCGGCAGTAACTCCTGCTACTACAACACCGGCAACAACAACGCCAGCAACAACAGCTCCAGCGAAGCCTAAAAAACCTTAATAAAAATATTTTTCAACGATATAAAGCAAAGGACAAATCATATATTTGTCCTTTGTTATTTATGAGCGATCAACGTTACAACCTAAGAGGAGTATCGGCTTCTAAAGAAGACGTACACCAAGCCATTAAGAATATTGATAAAGGGTTATTTCCGAGTGCCTTTTGCAAAATTATCCCCGATTTATTAGCGAACGACCCTGCTTATTGCACCATTATGCATGCAGACGGAGCGGGTACGAAATCTTCTTTGGCTTATGCTTATTGGAAAGAAACAGGTGATGTATCTGTTTGGAAAGGCATCGCACAAGATGCTATCATTATGAACCTAGATGATTTGATTTGTGTAGGTGCAATCGATCATATTTTACTCTCTTCTACTATCGGAAGAAATAAAAACTTAATTCCTGGAGAAGTACTTTCTGCCATTATAAATGGAACAGAAGAAATTTTGGAAGAATTGCGTAAAGCAGGCATTCATATTTATTCAACAGGCGGCGAAACAGCCGATGTAGGCGATTTAGTAAGGACCATTATAGTTGACTCTACTGTAACGTGTAGAATGCGTAGAGAAGATGTAATTTCGAATGACAATATTAAAGCTGGAGATATAATTGTAGGATTAGCATCTTATGGCCAAGCAAGCTATGAGACTGAGTATAATGGAGGCATGGGAAGCAATGGCTTAACTTCTGCAAGGCATGATGTTTTTAACAAAAGCATTGCAAAAAAATATCAAGAGTGTTTTGATCCATCGGTACCAGAGGAATTGATTTTTTCGGGAACAAAAAACTTAACAGATCTAATTAAAATAAACGAACACTTATCTGTAACTGCAGGTAAATTAGTGCTATCGCCAACTAGAACTTATGCACCCATTATAAGTGCGTTTTTAAAAAATGGCAAAGAACACATCAACGGAATTGTACATTGCAGCGGAGGTGCTCAAACCAAAGTACTTCACTTCGTAGATAATGTACACATTATAAAAGATTCTCTATTTCCAATTCCCCCACTCTTCCGTATGATTAAAGAAGAATCTAACACTTCTTGGGAAGAAATGTATAAAGTGTTTAACATGGGGCACCGCATGGAAGTGTATACAGATAGCATGGAACGTGCCGAAGAACTTATTTCCATCTCAAAATCATTTAACGTGGAAGCTCAACTAATTGGCAGAGTGGAAGCTTTTGAAGGTAAGAAAGTAAGCGTAGTTAGCGAAGAAGGCACTTTAGTTTATTAGCAGGGAGCTAAGAGCGGGGAGTCTATAGCTAGGAGCTGGGAGCAGCAACATTTTCTCGCAGTGAAGCGGTCTAATGACTAACAGCGTAGCGGACTAACGACTAACAGCGTAGCGGTCCAATCCAATAATTATGTAAGATATTACTTATAAGATGTAACGAATAATTTAATAATCTTACATTACTATTACAATTTATCGGATATATATTCGGTACATTTGGTAAACAACAACTAAACAACGCTCTCTTTACGCTTATGAACAAAACCAAGAAATTAAGTTTTCAGGTTAAGTTTTATATTTTATTAACTATTATCATTATTCATCTTTTGTTCTCACTTAATTTTAGTGAAGGCGATGTTATTAATGGTAAGCTACGAAATGTAGAGAATTATAAGGATATAGAAAATCAATCCATTTTCAATTTTTCTATTCTAAGTGATAACCATGGTCAATCTCCATACGAAAATATCTACATGGCAAAAGCAAATTACCACATCCGTAAATCTAACGATATTTGTATTTTGGGAATGGGCGACCATTTAACAAAAACTGGCACAAACGATTTTTTATTTTTTGTGTGCAATGATCCCTTTTGGAAAGAAAATTTTTATCCAACTATTTCTGATAATGAAAATGCTTTTTACGGACAAGGGCAAGATGATTGGGGAGCCGGTAAAGCATTTTTTGATGCAGTGGATTTAACTAACAGAAAAAATATAACGTTTAGCAAAGAAGGTGTTGATTATTATGCAGTAATAAATGCACCTAAAGGTTATAAAATACACTTCATATCTTTACATTTTCCCGATCAACCAGCAGACACACGCCTAGCATTTAGAGAGAGCTCAAAGTCTTTTTTGCGCCAATCATTAATTAGCATAAATAAAACAAACAGAGACATTATAGTAATTGGTGCACACAGCAGATTTGGGTCATGGATAAATGAAGTAAACCCTGAATTATCAAGAATGATAATGAGCAAAGCAGATTTAGTATTAGGCGCAAGCACTCACTATTACGAAAGATTTACTTTAGATGGCTATGAAAACAAAGGACCACTCTTATTAAATACGGGTTCAGTTATTTACCCAAGATTTGGTTCACAACCCGGTTTTATACAAGTACACGTAATGGAACAACACAGAGGTTTATACATTAATTATGTTGATGTTTCTAAACCAACTACAATCATCCGCTCCTCTCCTTTCGCTTATTTCAGGAGTTTTAGTGGAGAGATTTTTGATGTTTATTATCCTACTATATTATAGAAATTAGTCGTTAGTCTTTAGTCGTTAGAGAGGGGGATCCTTTCTAAAGACTAAAGACTAAAGACTAACGACTAATTTCTAAGTTTTACTTCACCAAAGTCAACTCACTTACCAAGTTGCCTGCTCCCGCGTACTTATCCATAATAAACAATAAATAACGGATGTCGCAAACAATAGTGCGTTTAAAGTTTTTATCGAACACTAAATCGCCGGTCATTGCTTCCCAGTTTCCATCGTAAGCAGTACCAATTAACTCGCCATTGGCATTAATTACAGGGCTTCCAGAGTTACCGCCAGTAATATCGTTATCTGTTAAAAAGGAAATTACCAACTCTCCTTTTTCATTTGCATACTGCCCGAAATCTTTATTCTTCAACATAGAAACTAATTTTTCTGGAATGTCGAACTCTTCATTTTTCGGAACGTATTTTTCTAACATTCCTCTAGAAGTGGTGTAATAGTTATATACTACCGCATCTTTAGCAACGTAGCCCGAAACTTTACCGTAAGTAATTCTCATGGTTGAGTTTGCATCTGGGTACATTAATTTACCTGGGTTCATTTCCAACAAACCAGCTACATAATCTTTTTTATCTTTCGTTATACTTGCTTGCACTTTCATTAAAGCAGGCATAAACGTAGTTCTGTATTCAGCCATTTTAGTTGCATACTGAACAATAGGATCCGCTTCAATTTTCTTCAAACTAGGTGCTGCTAAAAATGCTTCCATTTTTTCTTTAGAAGTTAAGAATGATTTTTTAAAGGCTGCAGCGCAATACTTTTTAAAGCTTTCTTCAGCATTTGCCCCTTTGTGTTTTTTCACAATTTCTTCTAAAATTGCTGGCTGATCTGCTTTCGGAATATCATTGTAATAAATGCTCAACAATGCCGCCATTACTTTCTCATCAGTAGCAGGCACGTAATCTTTATACGTATCCTTTAACCCTGCTTTTACTTTTTCTATTGCTTTGTTTAAGGCCTCTGTATTTACAGGCGTTTTCTTTAATTCTTCTGTAATAGGTTTTATTAAATCTGCTAATTTAACCGTTACAGATGCTGTACCTGCTAAGCCGTAATACGAACTACGTAATGAGTATTTTTTCAACTCTTCATACGAAGTATTTATGTTTGATAAAGTTGATGAATACTTTGATTTTAACGCATCTGTAGAATTTGCGAATTTGTTGAAATCATTTTCCACTGTTTTTTTACCAGCAATAACATCAAGCTTTACTAAGCCTTCATTTTGGCCAATGTAATATTTCCAAGAGTTTGCAGTAGATGCATAAGTAGCTGCTAATTTAATACGAGTATAGTCACTCTTATCCATATCTGCTTTCATCACTTCTAATCTTTTTCCTAAAAGTTTGATGATGGCAGGATTTGTACGCTCAACTGAGTTATCCATTTCTGTTGCAAATGCATATCGGTTGGTACGACCTGGGTAACCCATAATCATTGCATAGTCGCCTTCTGCAATACCTTTCATCGATATGTTTAAGTAACGCTTTGGTTTATAAGGAACGTTATCTTTAGAAAAAGCAGCTGGCTTACCATCTTTACCCATGTACACACGGAACACAGAGAAATCGCCGGTATGGCGTGGCCACATCCAATTATCTGTATCGCCACCAAATTTACCTACAGATGACGGTGGAGCAAATGCTAAACGCACATCTGTAAAACGCTCGTAAACGAATAATAAATATTGATTACCACCAAATACATCGCGAACAATTGCTTGGTAATGCGTGCCTTTTGTAGCTTCTGTTGTTAAACTTTTTATGATTTCTTTTTGCTTCGCATCTTTTTCTGCATCTCCCAAACCTGTTGTAGCTGCAAGTATTTGCGGAGTTACATCTTCCATTCTCACTAAAAAAGAAGCAACAATTTCTGGTGCTTGTAATTCTTCTGCTCTGGTTTTAGCAACAAAGCCATCTGTTAAATAATCGTGCTCCACTGTACTGTTAAATTGAATACTTCCGTACCCACAGTGGTGGTTCGTTAACATCAATCCGTCTGCCGAAATCATTTCGCCAGTACAAAATCCCATAGATACAATGGCGTCTTTTAAACTCGATTGGTTTACGTTGTACACATCACTCGCCGTTAACTTGAATCCGATTTTTTTCATTTCTTCGTAATTCTTGTTAATCAACATCGGCAACCACATTCCCTCATCGGGTGCATTTGCCTTAACATTAAACGTTCCTAATAATAATAAGGAAGCAACTAGTATTTTCTTCATTTTCATCTTGTGTTTGATAGTTTGCGAAAATAAAGAAAAAAAGCAGAATACATAAGTATTAAGCTTTAACTATCAGATTTTCTTGATAATAAATGTGCGATTGTAATAATTATAGTATACTACCAATATTTAGTATTTTTGCTCGTTATCAAACTAAAAACATGAAAATAAAATATATATTGAGTCTGTTTATCCTGCTTGGAATTTCAGCATATTCAAGCGCAGCAGAAATTGTAAAAACAGAGCGCATTCAAAAAGTAATAGTATTTAGAAACGGTGCTCAAATAGAATCCAAAATTTCTCAAACCATTGATAAAGGCGACCATTTAATTATTGTTGATGAACTCCCGAATTCATTAGACGAAAACTCTATACAAGTGGCAGGCGAAGGAGAGTTTACCATTATAAGTGTAGAAAGTAAAACGGGTGATAACGACATTAAGAAAAAAAGCAAAGCATACAAGGCGTTGTTAGATTCTATTGAATATTACGACATGTTAATTGACATGGATAATATTAAAAAGTATGCGGTAGACCAAGAAGAAAATTTATTAATAACCAATAAAAACATTAGCAGCAAACAAGCTGCAGATATTGTAGACATTGAAGATTTAGCGGAATTGTACAGAAGACGATTACCAGAATTAAAAAAAGAATCGTACCGATTAGATAAATTAATTAGAGAAAATACTAATAAACTAAGTGCTTTCCGCCAACAACTTTCAGAGCGCCAAGCAGGAAAAAACAATAAACAAATTTGGATACGCGTAAGTTTAGTGCAAGCACAAAACGTACGCATTACTTTAAAATATTTAGTACAAGATGCTAGCTGGGAACCATTCTACGATCTTCGTTCTAACGACATTGGCGAAAATGTAAATTTTATTTTGAAAGCAAATGTGCGCCAAAGTACGGGTGTAAATTGGGAAAATGTTGAACTATCTTTATCGACCGGCAACCCTGTAAATTATACTGCAAAACCAGTGCTAAATGATTGGCGATTGAGTTTAACGGATTTTGTAGCCTACAATAAGGAAATGTATGGAGGTTCAATGGATGCAGCTCAATTAATGAAACTTCCAACACGTAATATCAATTCATTAGTAAAAACTGCCGCTGCTTTAGAAGTAGTAAGTACCGAACAAGCCAATAACATTCAATTCAATATTACCAAAGCCTTTACAATAGAGTCTGATGGCGATAAGAAAATTTTAGAAATACAACGTAGCGAAAGCAAAGCAAATTACCGTTACGTAAGCGTACCTAAAATAGATAATAAAGCATTTTTAATTGCAAGTATAAGCGATTGGGATAAGAACATATTATTAGCTGGCGAGGCAAATATATTTTTAGATGGATCCTATGTTACTAAAACATACATAGACCCAATGAGCATAGAAGACTCCTTGGAGTTAAGCTTCGGAAACGATGAAAGCATTAAGGTAGAGCGTAAAATGGTGAAAGAACTTACCTCTAAAAAAACCTTCGGAGGTTCTAAAAAAATAGTGCAGGGGTATGATATTACCGTTCGTAATACAAAGAGCAAAGCAATTAACATTCAAATACAAGACCAAGTACCATTATCAACAGATAAAGATATAGAAGTAAGTTTTACAGCGGCAAATGCAAACCACGACCCCGAAACGGGCAAACTTACTTGGAACTATGTGATAGCTCCTGCCGAAAGTAAAAAAATGAGCTTCCAAATTGAAGTTAAATACCCTAAAAACAAGGTGTTACAAGGTTGGTAAGATT